>NZ_JAQCWA010000029.1:7924-26536 GCF_027684505.1 Butyricicoccus sp. AF18-9LB | reverse complement strand
AATAGAATACCAAATTCGACAGCGAATGTCAAGCACTTTTTCGTCTCTGTTCGACATTTATTTCTCATTTCTCCGCACAAGACTGATTACAAAAGCCGCAATCGACAGTCCTGCGCTGACCGCTGACAGCGCGCACGCAATAATATCCAGTGTCAGTTTGGCTTTTTTCTGTTTTTTATTCATTTTTGAGCATTTCTCCTTGTATAACTACAGCATGTACCGTTTCGGATGCTTTTACATAAAAGACCCGCCTGAAAGTACGGCGGGTCTCCCTCTATGCAGCTTTGCATCATTACTTCATCAGTTCTGCCAACAACATAACCTTATCCACGTTGCCTTCAACCTTGATCTTACCCTCAGCGATAGCAACCTGCGGAACCAGCTTGCCGGTAAGCATCTTCTCCAGATTCGTCATCGAACCGGAAACGATTGCATCGTGATCAATATACTCATACGGCATAACGGACACATTGCCGTTCAGGATTTCGATGTAGAATACACCCGTAATCTTGCCCGTAAGATTAAACTGCACCGCAACCTTGCCTTCCGTGCCGGCAATATCTGCCTTCTTTAATCTGTTGTAAAACTTTCCAATCAGCTGATCAATATCCATCGGACTCACCCCTGCTCTATTTTCTATCTTTATTATACAACACATGCAAGAAAAAGCAAGGATAATTTTGGTGATTTAGCCGTGAAACCGTAACAAAACGACTGTGCAAATTTTAATGCACAGTCGTTTTGTAAATTGAACAGTAATCAACAGTTCATTTCAGGTCTTTCGATCGAATTTAGTGTGGCAATGCGGGCAGGTAATCATAATCTTTCCCTTGCCCTTTGGCACGCGCAGGCGCTGACCGCACTCCGGACACTTGAAATAGCAGTGTGTCTTACGGTCAGCGAAACGGCCCTGTGCACCGCGAATCCTGTTCGATACCGGACGCCACCATCTCATGAACTTTTCATTCTCCGCATACCGCGCCTGAATATTGCGCGAGAACATGCGGAAATAGCACAGGCACAGCAGCGCAAGAATGAATACGTTCATCCACGCCCAGCCGAGAATGCGCGCTACGATAATGAGCGCAATGCCGAGAATGAGCAGTGCGTTATTGAGCGGGTCGCTGCCGTAGCGGCCTGCCATAAAACGGCGGAAAAAATCCATTTATGCCTCTTCCTTTCCGCAAACGTGCTCGAAAATCAGGTCGAGCACCTCATCACGACCGAATCCCTTCTCTGCCGAGAACGGAATGACCGGCACTTCCTCCGGCAACAGCAATGTCTGACGAATCTCCGCAATATTGCCCTCAAGCTGGCTCTTCTTAATTTTATCCAGCTTGTTGGCGATAATCACCCACGGCTTACCGGATGCGCGGAACCACTCCGCCATCGTCATATCGTCGCGCGTCGGCTTGTGACGAATGTCCACGATCTGGATACCCAGCGTCAGCAGATCCATTGCAAAGTAGGTCTCCATCAGAGCACCCCACCGCTGCTGCTCGGCCTTGGAAACGCGCGCGTAGCCGTAGCCCGGAAGATCGACCAGATACATAGCCTTGTCAATCGTGAAATAGTTGATGTGAATGGTCTTGCCCGGCTGTGCGCTGACACGCGCAAAGTTCTTGCGGTTCAGCAGCTTGTTGATGACCGAGCTTTTGCCCACGTTGGATTTGCCCGCAAACACGATCTGCGGCAGCGGGTCGTGCGGAAAATCACTTTCCTTCACCGCCGAGCGCAGGAATTCCGCGTTATGCAAATTCGGTTTCTTCATTTCCATATTATTGTACCACCGTTGTCGATGCCGAGTCCGCTGCACGCTTTACCGGTGCGGACTTGCGTTTTTTCTGCTTGGGACGGCGCGAAAAGTCGATCGCGGTCTCCACCACCGTGTCCATGTGCTCCGCAATGACAAAGTTGATGTTTTCCCGAACGACCGGCACGATGTCTTTCAAATCGCTCTCGTTGTCCTTCGGAATGCACACAGTCTTGATACCCGCGCGATACGCCGCCATGGTTTTCTCGCGCAGACCGCCGATCGGCAGCACGCGGCCGCGCAGCGTTACCTCGCCGGTCATGGCAACCTCGTGACGAACCGGCGCGCCGGTCAATGCCGAAATCAGCGCCGTGGTGATCGTCACGCCTGCGGACGGGCCGTCCTTCGGAATCGCTGCCTCCGGGAAGTGAATGTGCAGATCATTGTCCTTGTAGAACATCGGGTCGATGTTCAGCGACTCTGCCTTGGAGCGCACGAACGTCACAGCCGCCTTGGCGCTCTCCTGCATGACCGTGCCGAGATTGCCGGTGATTTCGATCTTACCGGTGCCCGGCACGACCGCCACCTCAACCTCAAGCATTTCACCGCCGACACTCGTCCACGCGAGACCGTTTACAATGCCGACCTCGTCCTTCTTGCTGACCAGATCGTCCTTGAAGGTCGCCGTGCCGAGCAGCTCCTCGAGATTCTCCTTGATAGCCGTCAGGCTTTCGTCGCCATCCGCGATATGCTTTGCCGCCTTGCGGCACAGCTTCGCCAGCACCTGCTCGAGACGGCGCACGCCTGCTTCGCGGGTGTAGCCGCTGATGATTGCATCAAGCGTTTCATCGTCCACGATCAGCTGATCTTCGCTCAGGCCGTGCTTCTTCATCTGCTTGGACAGCAGGTGACGGCGTGCGATCAGGCGCTTTTCCTCCGCCGTGTAGGACGGCAGCTCGATAACCTCCATACGGTCGAGCAGCGGACGCGGAACGGTCGAAAGATCGTTCGCAGTCGTCAGGAACACCACGTCGGACAGATCAAACGGCAGTTCGATGTAGTGGTCGCGGAAGGCAACATTCTGCTCGGTGTCCAGCACTTCGAGCATTGCCGATGCCGGATCGCCGCGGAAGTCATTGCCCATCTTGTCGATCTCGTCGAGCAGGATGAGCGGGTTGGACGTACCGGCACGGCGCAGCGCATCCATAATACGGCCGGGCATTGCGCCAATGTAGGTCTTGCGGTGACCGCGGATATCCGCCTCGTCACGCACACCGCCGAGGCTCATGCGCGTGTAATTGCGGCCCATGGCCTCTGCAACGGACTTGGCAATCGAGGTCTTGCCGACACCCGGAGGGCCGACCAGACACAGCACCTGCCCCTTGAGGTCGGGCGCAAGGCTCTTGACAGCAAGAAACTCCATAATGCGTTCCTTGACCTTCTCCATGCCATAGTGGTCGCGGTCGAGGATCGCCTGTGCTTCCGCGAGATCATGACGTTCCTCGCTCTTCTTATTCCACGGCAGGTCGAGCACGGTATCCAGATAAGTACGCACGACACCCTGCTCGGCCGTCGAGCCGCTCAGCTTGGCAAAGCGGTCCACCTCACGGATGAGCTTGTCCTCACACTCCTTCGGCAGCTTGAGGTCGAGCACGCGTGTGCGGTAGCTTTCCGCTTCTGCGGCTACGTCCTGTTCGCCGAGTTCAGTCTGAATGACCTTGATCTGCTCGCGCAAGTAGTATTCCTTCTGGTTTTTGTCGATCTGGGTCTTGAGTTCGTCCTGAATCTCGTTTTCGATCTTGAGGACCTCGGTCTCCTCACCGAGCATGCGAATCACCATCACCAGACGGCGGGTAATGCCAAGCTCTTCGAGGATTTCCTGCTTGGCTGCCACATCGACCGGAATATTCTGGGCGATATAATCTGCCAGATAGCCCGGATCGCCGCCCTCGGCTACGGTCAGCTCCACATCGGGCGACAGGCGGGACGCATACTGTGCGTACTCGCTGAAGCGCTCCTGCGCGGTGCGCACGAGTGCCTGCGCGCGGCGTTCGGTCACGCCGTAAACGTAGTCCTCGAGTTCCTCAACCTCGGCATACATGCAGTCCTCGTCCTTTTCGGCGGCGATAAAGTTGTGCGCGAGCGCACGGGTCTTGCCCTCGACCAGCACGCGGATATTGTCGCCCGGCAGACGCAGGATCTGGCGAATCTGGCAGATTGTGCCGATCTGGTACAGGTCGCTCGGCGTCGGCGTATCGGTTTTGAGTTCGCGCTGCGCGGTCAGGAAGATGGTCTGTCCGTTCTTCATTGCCGCTTCCAGTGCGCGAATCGACATCATTCTGCCCACATCAAAGTGGACGATCATATTAGGGAACGCCGTCAGTCCGCGCAGCGGCAGCACCGGCAGGCGGCTGAGGACGATTCCGTTAAGCTCTGTCATATGTTCGTTTCTCCTTGCACGGAAAATTGTCTATTAGTTTCAGTATAGTATATCTTCCGGGGTTTGTAAAGGCGTTGAACGTTAAAAATACGGGCGGGAATCTCGTTCCCCGCCCGTATTGGTTTTGATTGATTATGCGCTCTTGGTCGGCTTTCTGCGCGAAGCCTTTTTCGGCGGCTTCTTTTCCGCCGGAACAGCCGTGCGTTCGCCGTGTTCGACAACCGGCTCACCGGTACCGTCCACAACGCCCGGCGTGATCTCCACGCGGCAGACGGTCTCGTCGGACGGAATGCGGAACATGATGTCGGTCATCACGTTCTCCAGCACGCCGCGCAGACCGCGGGCACCCGTTTTGCGCTCGAGTGCAACCTCAGCCACACGCTCGAGTGCCTCCGGCTGAAACTTCAGCTCTACACCATCCATTGCGAACAGCGTTTCGTACTGCTTGACCAGTGCGTTCTTCGGCTCCTGCAGGATGCGGACAAGTGCGTCCTTATCCAGCGTATCGAGCGAAACGATGGCCGGCAGACGACCGATTAGCTCGGGAATCAGGCCGAACTTCATCAGGTCATGCGGCTCGATCTTGGCCAGCAGACGGTCGGTCTGCTCGTCCTCCTTGCCCTTTACCTCAGAACCGAAGCCCATCCCCTGCTTACCGGTGCGCTTCTGGATGATACCCTCGATACCGTCGAATGCACCGCCGCAGATAAACAGAATATTGGTCGTGTCGATCTGAATGAACTCCTGATGCGGATGCTTGCGGCCGCCCTGCGGCGGTACGTTGGCAACCGTGCCCTCGAGCATTTTCAGCAGTGCCTGCTGTACACCCTCACCCGAAACATCGCGGGTGATGGACGGGTTTTCGCTCTTGCGGGCAATCTTGTCGATCTCATCGACGTAGATAATGCCGTGCTCTGCCAGCTCCACATCAAAGTCCGCCGCCTGAATCAGTCGCAGCAGGATGTTCTCGACATCCTCACCGACGTAGCCGGCCTCGGTCAGCGTGGTCGCGTCCGCGATTGCGAACGGAACCTGCAGCGTCTTGGCCAGCGTCTGCGCCAGCAGCGTCTTGC
The DNA here is from genome assembly GCF_027684505.1 of Butyricicoccus sp. AF18-9LB. Classification (NCBI taxonomy): domain Bacteria; kingdom Bacillati; phylum Bacillota; class Clostridia; order Eubacteriales; family Butyricicoccaceae; genus Butyricicoccus; species Butyricicoccus sp. AF18-9LB. Next base: position 21,270 of record NZ_JAQCWA010000029.1, on the reverse strand, counting down.
CCGAGCCGGACGGACCCAGCATCAGGATGTTGGACTTCTGCAGCTCTACCTCGGTCTCCGGATGGTAGATGCGCTTGTAGTGGTTGTAAACCGCAACCGAAAGGGCAATCTTCGCACGATCCTGACCGATAACATACTCATCGAGCACCTTTTTCAGCTCCTGCGGCGTCGGCAGGTGCTCGGGCTTTTCGAGTGCATGGCTCTGCGGCTCGTACTCCGGCATGAGGTCCAGCTCGTCATCCAGAATGCTGGTGCATACGCCGATACACTCATCGCAGATATACACGTTCGGTCCTGCGATCAGCTTGCGCACGCGGCTCTGCGGCTTGCCGCAGAACGAGCATTTCAGTTCTTTTCCATCATCATAACTTGGCATATGCCACCTCTATACTACGAAAAAAATTACAATTACGACAATGCAGAATTGCCTTAGTGCTTATCGAACACCTTGTCGATCAGGCCGTATGCAACCGCCTCGTCTGCGGTCATGAAGTTATCGCGCTCGCAGTCAGCCGTCACGGTCTCAACCGGCTTGCCGGTATTTTCGGACAGGATCTTGTTCATGCGCTTCTTGATGATCTCAAGGCGCTTCAGGTGGATCGCCATATCAGTGATCTGACCCTGCGTGCCGGCGGACGGCTGATGGATCATGATCTCAGCATTCGGCAGCGCGTAGCGCTTGCCCTTGGCACCCGAGGACAGCAGAAATGCACCCATGGAAGCCGCCATGCCGATGCAGATGGTCGAAACATCACACTTGATATAGTTCATGGTGTCGTAAATCGCCATACCTGCGGTTACGGAGCCGCCGGGGCTGTTAATATACAGCGAAATATCCTTATCCGGGTCCTGTGCTTCCAGATAAAGCAGCTGAGCCACGACCAGAGAAGCGGTCGTGTCGTTTACTTCATCGCACAGCATGATAATGCGGTCATTCAACAGACGGGAGTAAATATCAAACGAACGCTCGCCGCGGCCGGTCTGCTCTACAACCATAGGGACTAAACTCACTTGGGAAAACTCCTTTCAGCAAGGTGGATAAGCTGCGAAAAAGCGCAGATTTTGTCCTCCTTGAATATAGGTGAAAAAGCGCGAGCGTCGCTCGCGCTTTTCTTATGAACCAACGCTAAGCGTTTGGTTTGCTGGTGTTTGCGCGCTTTGGGGAATCAGCAGAAATTACTCTGCAGTCTCCTCGGTGGTCTCCTCAGCAGCCTTCTTCTTTGCTGCCTTCTTAACCTTGGCGTTCTTCTTGATGAACTCGAGCGCGTTCGAGATCTTCAGATCGCCCTCCAGAGCTTCCTTGGATACGATGGCCTTAACCTTCTCGACTTCCATCTTGTACTGCTCTGCCATCTTAGCATACTCTTCCTCGAGTTCCGTGTCGGAAACAGTAATGCCTTCCAGTTCAACAACCTTCTGCAGTGCCAGACGGGTCTTCACCTGACGCTCTGCCTGGCTCTGGAACATTGCGCGGAATGCGCCCATCTCAGTGCCGGTCATCTTGAGGTACTGCTCAAGGCCCATGCCCTGCATCTGCAGGCGGTAGCCGAAGTCCTGTACAATGGTGTCAACCTGAGAGTCGATCATAGCAGCCGGAATGTCAGCCTTCATGCCGTCGATTACAGCGTCCAGAACCTTCTCCTCGAAAGCGTTGTCAGCAGCTTCCTGACGCTCTGCCTTCAGGCGCTCGGTGATCTCCTTCTTCAGATCGTCGAGGGTCTCGCAGGTGTCGGAAACGTCCTTAGCGAACTCGTCGTCGATCTCCGGCAGGATGGTCTCCTCAACCTTGTGTACCTTGCACTTGAAGGTAGCTTCCTTGCCCGCCAGCTCCTTAGCGTGGTACTCCTCCGGGAAGGTAACAACTACGTCCTTCTCGTCGCCGGCCTTGCAGCCGATCAGCTGATCCTCGAAGCCCGGGATGAATGCGCCAGAGCCCAGAGTCAGCTCGTGATGCTCAGCCTTGCCGCCCTCGAACGGAACGCCGTCTACAAAACCCTCGAAGTCGATGTCAACGGTATCGTTCTTCTTAGCCTTGCGCTCTACGGTCTCGGTGCGGGCATTGCGCTGAGCCATGCGGTTCAGCTCTGCCTTAACGTCAGCCTGCAGAACCTTAACGGTCTCCTTCTCAACCTCAATGCCCTTGTACTCGCCGAGCTCAACTTCCGGCTCAACCGGTACCTTGGCGATGATGGTCAGGCCGCCCTCTTCTGCCGGGTCGCCCAGATCAACGTCTGCACGGCCGACCGGCTTGATGCCGGACTTCTCAACAGCCATTTCCATAGCGTCCGGGTAAATGATATTGAAAGCTTCTTCAAAGAACACGCCTTCGCCGTACAGCTTCTCGATCATCTTGCGCGGTGCCTTGCCCTTGCGGAAGCCCGGAACGGTGATGTTCTTGCCGGTCTTCTTGAATGCCTTGTCCTTAGCTGCTTCAAACTCAGCCTTGGTGATCTCGATAGTCAGAGCAACGACGCTGTGCTCCTGCTTTTCAGTGTTTTTCAGTTCCATGTTGCCAATCTCCTTACTTACTTTCGATTGTATCTAAATCATTCTACCAGATTATTTTGAGAATTTCCATAGTTTTTTCTATTTTTTCAGAAAAATCGGGATAAAATCCACAAAATCTCCGGAGACGAGCTTCCATTCAATTCCTTCCTGCTCACCTGTTACGGCATGACTCAGGCTTTTTCCATGCAAATGTCCGTAAATACAGCGCTTTACACCGTACTTATGCAGCAGTTCGATGATCTCACCGCAGCGGTAGGATGCGTAAAGCGGCGGATAATGCAGGAAACAGAGTATCTCCTCCGGGTCTGCGGCAGCGCCGAGCTTCAGCGATGCCTCGAGCCGCAGCAGCTCGCGCTTGAAGATTTTCTCGTTGTGCGGGTCGGCGAAGTCCTCCTCGAAGGGCCAGCCGCGTGTGCCGCACAGCGCGGTCTTTTCATAGAAAAAACAGTTGTTATGCAGAAAATCAATGGTAGTAAATCCGTTTTCATCTAAGAAACGGTGCATTTTGGAGGCGGTTTCCCACCACAGATCGTGGTTGCCCTTCAAAATGATCTTTTTGCCCGGCAGCGAGTCGATCAGCGCAAAATCGCCTTTCGCTTCCGCAAGGTTGATGCCCCACGAAATATCCCCGCCCAAAACAATGGTGTCCTCCGGCGCAACAAGCGCACGCCAGTTTTTGATGATCTTTTCCGTGTGCCCCTGCCACCGGCCGCCGAAAATATCCATCGGCTTGGCTACATCGGCGGCAAGGTGCAGATCGGCAAGCGTATAAAGCGCCATTACAGATCCTTGAGCAGACCGACGGTAGACAGAATGTCGGCCTTGTCTACCACGCGGTCAAAGCGCGGCGTTTTGCCTGCCAGAGCGGCGAGCGGAGCGGGTGCCGGTACACCCGTCAGCTGAGAGAGCACCTCCAGCTGGGTAACGTCGTCGTTCTCGAGCGTACCGCCGAGCGCCTCGATGACCGAGCGGCAGAACTTGAACGGAGACGCGGTGGACGCGATCACGGTCGGCGTTTCGTCGCCGGTGCGTGCGCGGTAGTCCTCGTATACACGAACGGCAACTGCGGTGTGCGTATCGCACAGGTAGTTCTCGTCCTTCCACAGCTTGTTGATGGTATCAGCCGCATGGCTGTCGTCGCAGCAGCCTGCGTCGAACTCAGCCTCGATCTTGGCAAATACGTCCTCAGCTACCTTGTAGCTGCCCTCGGTGTTCAGCTTGTTCATCAGCTCAGCAACCAGCTTATCGTTGAAGTCGGAAGCGAAGAACAGCAGACGCTCGAGGTTGGACGAAATCAGGATATCCATCGACGGAGAAGTCGTGGTGAAGAAATCACGGTTGCGGTTGTACTCGCCGCCCTTCTTGAAGAAGTCGGTCAGCACGTTGTTGCGGTTGGACGCGCAGATGAACTTGTTGACCGGCAGACCCATCTTCTTGGCGATGTACGCCGCAAGGATGTTGCCGAAGTTGCCCGTCGGTACGCAGACGTTGATCTTGTCGCCCTGTGCAATGGTGCCTGCGGCAACCATATCGCAGTACGCAGAAACGTAGTACGCGATCTGCGGCGCCAGACGGCCCCAGTTGATGGAGTTTGCCGAGGACAGCATCATGCCGTCCTTGTTGAGCGCTGCGCGGGTATTCTCATCGGTGAAGATGCGCTTTACCGCACTCTGTGCATCGTCAAAGTTACCGCGGATAGCTACAACCTCGACGTTCTTGCCTTCCTGCGTTACCATCTGCAGCTTCTGCATGGGCGATACGCCGTCCACCGGATAGTACACCATAATCTTGGTGCCCGGTACATCGTGGAAGCCGTCGAGCGCTGCCTTGCCGGTATCACCCGAGGTAGCGACCAGAATGCAGGCGGTACGGGTTTCGCCGGTCTTGCGCAGGGACGCAGTGAGCAGGTGCGGCAGCATCTGCAGCGCCATATCCTTGAACGCGCAGGTCGGACCGTGCCACAGCTCGAGCAGGTTCTTGCCCTCGCCCAGCTTTACCACCGGTGCGGTATCTGCACCGCCGAACTTTTCATCGGCGTAAGCCTTGGACGCAAAGTCCGCCAGCTCCTCCGCCGTAAAGTCGGTCAGGAACTTGCCGAGAATAAGCGCCGAGCGGCCCTTGTAATCGCTCTCCGCAAGCGTTTTCCAATCCGCGTCGGTAAGCGTGGGAAACGCGGTCGGGCAGTACAGGCCGCCGTCCGGTGCGATACCGTTGGCGATGGCGTATGCCGCGGAAACCTTGCGCTCCTTATTTCTTGTGCTTACATAATCCATATTTTTACAACCTCCGCAGTGGTTTTGATTACTCCTTCTATTGTATAGCAAATATGTATGTTTGGGCAATAGGCAATTCCGTGGAAATTCCGCCGTCCTGTCACAACATTTTCTGCATAAAGTTGAATGCGTTGTCATAAAACAGCCCATCGACCGTTTCCTGCTTGTAGCCAAGTGTCAACATGCGGTCTGCCAGACGATACATATCCGCCAGACCGTCAATGCCGATCGGCAGGGTATCGCAGCCATCAAAGTCACAGCCGAGCGCGACCACCTTCTCGCCGTACATGCCGATGAAACGCTCGATGTGGTCGATGGCGTCATCGATCACCGAATCGCTCTGCCGCACGAGGAACGGCGTGTACAGGTTGACGCCGACCAGTCCCCTGCGGTTTGCAATCTCGGCGAACTGCTCGTCGGTCAGGTTGCGCGAGTTGCGGCACAGAACCCGCGAATCGCTGTGCGTCGCAACAAACGGACGGTCGGTTGCCTCGCACACGTCCCAGAACCCGCGGTCGGACAGATGAGATACATCAACGATTATCCCCTTCTCGCCGCAGTCACGGACCAGCTGCTTGCCCAGCTCGGTCAGACCCTCGTTCTGATCCACGGCGGATGAGCAGCCGTAGCGGCTGCGGTAATTCCACGTCAGCGTGATGAGACGCACACCGGCGTCGTAAACATAGTCGAGCGCGTCCGGCCGGTCGGGCAGCAGCTCCGCGCCCTCGATAGAGAGCAGCGCCGCCGCCTTTCCCGCCTCCACTGCCGCCCGAATATCCGCCGCCGAACGGCAGAACGTCAGCCAGTCGGCGTTGGCGGCAAACTCGCGTCTGGCAGTCGTCAGCATGCGGTCGAACCGCTCATCGGCGAGCGTATCGAGCAGACAGTCGCGCGTTTCCGGCGAATACGGCTGTCTCGCGCCGCAGAACAGTGCAAAAAACTGCACATACGGCTGATACCTGCGCGCTGCTGCATAATTGATATGTAAATCGTTCTCCCGCAGGTGTTTTCCTGTCTCGCAGCACTCGTAAATGGTGTCACAGTGCAGATCAAACAGCTTCATACTCACCCTCCAAAGGCGTTTTCCAGATGGTTGATGCGCGGCGGAACCGATGCGTTTTCCTCGCCGTAAACCTCAATCACGTCAAACCGCGGCTGCTTTTCGGTCGGGTGCTCCTGCAGCCATGCCTGCGCAGCGGCGATGATCTTCGCCTGCTTGGCCGGTGTGACGGCTTCGCACGCCGGACCGTAGCGGGCGTTTTTGCGCGTCTTGACCTCCGCAAAGATAACATACTGCGCGTTCTCCGCGATAATGTCAATCTCACCGAACCGGGTGCGGAAATTCGTCGCTGCCGTGTGCCAGCCGCGCTTTTCGAGGTACAGCCGCGCCGCTTTTTCTCCCCACGCGCCCTTCATCGCGGTGCATCCGGATGCTTTTCGTAAAATTTCTTGAGGAATGTCATCCGGTGGATCGGGCATGGGCCGTGCATAAGCAGGGCTTCATCGTGCGCCTTGGTCTCGTAGCCCTTGTGCTTTTCAAAGCCGTACTGCGGGTACTGCTCGGCGAACTGGCGCATCAGGCGGTCTCGCGTTACCTTGGCGATGATGGAGGCTGCCGCCACAGACGGAATTTTTGCATCGCCGGAGACCACGCACTCGTGCGGCTGCTCGAGTCCCTGTGAGCGGTTGCCGTCCACATAGACGAAATCCGCCGGGCGTGTCAGACCGTCCACCGCCTGCTTCATCGCGCGGTAAGTCGCCTGCAGGATGTTGATCTCGTCAATCACCCGCTCGTCCACGAGCGAAACCGACCACGCAAGCGCGTTTTCCGTGATTTCGTCGAACAGCTTCTCACGCTTCTTTTCGCTGAGCTTTTTCGAGTCGTTCAGTCCCTCGATGACGATTCCAGCGGGCAGGATAACTGCGGCAGCGCACACCGGTCCGGCGACCGGACCGCGTCCGGCCTCATCCACGCCGCACACCGAGCCGTAGCCGTTCGCCCATGCTTTTTCTTCGTATTCCCAAGTCATGTTTGTCTCTCCTAAAACCAAGGGCGAACACTGCGGTTCGCCCTCGAAATGTTGGTTTATTCCGGCTTCTCGAGCGTAATGCGGCCGAGAACACCGCCGCGGAACTCATCGAGCAGGATGCGCGCCATGCGCTCGGTGTCGATCTCACCGCCGCGCAGCAGGAAACCGCGGCGCCTGCCCGCCTGCTGCAGCAGCTCATAACCGAGGAAATCGCACTCCTCCTCCGGGATGGCGATGCTGTAGCGGTCGATGATGGTCTGCGGCGCCTGTTCTGCGAGCAGCTCCATCAGCTTGCAGCCGAGCGTCTCAACGTCCAGAATATCGTCCTTGATCGCACCCGTGCACGCCAGCAGAATACCGACGCGCTCATCGTCGAACTTCGGCCACAGGATGCCCGGGGTGTCGAGCAGGTCAATGCCGCTCTCCACGCGGAACCACTGGCTGCCGCGCGTTACACCCGGACGATCTGCCGCCTTGGCAGATTTTCTGCCGAGAATGCGGTTGATGAACGTGGATTTGCCCACATTCGGGATGCCGACGACCATCACGCGGACGGACTTGCCGACCAGACCCTTTTCGTTCCACTGGGCGATCTTGTCCGCCAGCAGCGTGCGAACCGCACCGGAGAACGCCTGCGTGCCGTTGCCGCTGCGGCTGTCGGTCTGGATGACCGCCATGCCCTGCTCACGGAAATGCTTCGCCCAGACAGCCGTCATGTTCGGGTCGGCCAGGTCGATGCGGTTGAGGATCATCATGCGCGGCTTGCCTGCTGCAATCTCATCCATATCCGGATTGCGGGACACCTGCGGAATGCGTGCGTCCACGACCTCGCAGACCGCGTCCACCTGCTTGATATACTCCGCCATCTGCCGGCGGGTCTTTGTCATATGTCCGGGATACCATTGAATATTCATATTACTTCACCGTTCCAAAATCGCTGATTGGGAAAACCACGCTCTGCACATGACCGAGGATGTAGCGCTCATCCACCATGCCGAGACGGCTGTCGCGGCTGTCGGTAGAGGCATTGCGGTTGTCGCCCATGACGAACACGCAGCCCTCCGGTACGGTCTGCGGATAGGTCAGATCGCCCATATGCTCGAGTACGTCGATCGTTTCGTTGATATACGGCTCATCGAGAACCTCGCCGTTGACGCTCACGTCGCCGGTTACGGGATCAATGTCCACCGTATCGCCGCCGGTCGCAATGATGCGCTTGACGATCGGCTGATTGTTGTAAAAACCCTCCTTGCGCAGCACGACAACGTCTCCGCGCTCGGGCGTATAGTTCAGGTTGCTTACCAGCATGATGCTGTGATCCTCGAGGGTCGGGTACATGCTCATGCCGTCCACGCCGATCAGGCGCACGAAAAACGTGAATACGACCACGAAGAACACCAGAACCGCCATCAAGGATTCGCCCCAGCCGAACAGCTCGCTCGAGAAGCGTCCCTCACTCTTTTTATTTTCGGTTTGCTGCATTATGATTTCCTCCATCAAAAAGATAGCATACAATATTATTATAGCGATAATACAGCGTATGCGCAAGTGAAAACAAAAAACGGAGAGCAAAAGCTCCCCGTTTTTGTTCGGTTGTAATGTTAGAATTAAACCTTCTCTGCGATCTTGGCAGCCTTGCCTACGCGACCGCGCAGGTAGTACAGCTTAGCACGGCGAACCTTACCGCTGCGAACAACCTCGAACTTAGCAACGTTCGGGGAATGTACCGGGAAGGTCTTCTCTACGCCTACGCCGTAAGAAATGCGGCGAACGGTTACGGTCTGGTTTACGCCAGCGTGCTTCTTAGCAATGATGATGCCTTCGAATACCTGAATACGCTCGCGGTTGCCCTCCTTGATCTTTGCGTGTACCTTAACGGTGTCGCCGATCTTCAGAGTGGGCAGATCGCTCTTGAGCTGCTGCTCGGACAGGACTTTAACGAGATCCATTTTTTAGTCTTCCTTTCGTCTTAGACATTCTTGCCGCATCGTAAACCCATAAATGAGCAGAGGAATGCCCGTGTTCATTGTTACTCGACTATAATATCATATCATGCGGCGGATTGCAAGTGTTTTTTCAATCCTGCGCAGATTTTTGTCTCATTCGCTCGACAGACTCGGCGTGCACGGTCTCGGTCTGTGCCTGCGCCTTCTCGTTTTCATAAAGGCCGATGACAACGTAATCTCCCACCTGCAGGTCCTCAAAGCCGATTTCCTGCGTTTTGCCGGAGTCGGAATTGTAAGCAGAAAGTGCTGCTTTCGAGCAGTCTGCCGTGCCATGCTCGCCGAATACGGTCGTCTCTCCCGCATCCCGCACAGTGATTGTTTGATTTCGGCTATCTGTGGATACAATTTCTGCGTCGGCAAGCAATCTAATCGGCTTTTGCTGACCGCAAGCGCATAAAAGCAGACAAATCCCCAATCCCGCAGCACAAGAATTTTTTCGCATTTTATCGCCATCTTGCATAATTTTTATCGCAAATCGCTTGCATTTCTTATTCACTTTTATTATACTGAAAATGCTACCCGATGTAAAGGAGTGTTTTTCATGTGGGCATACGAAAGCGTATTTTATCAGATCTATCCCATCGGCTTCTGCGGTGCGCCGCGCGTAAACGACGGCGTGACTGTTCCGCGCATCCGCAAGGTCAGCGACTGGGCGGAGCATATCGCGTCGCTCGGCTGCAATGCCGTGTACTTCTCCCCGATTTTTGAGTCCGACAGCCACGGCTACGACACCCGCGATTTTCGCCGCGTGGACTGCCGTCTCGGCACCAACGAGGACTTCGCCGCCGTCTGCAAAACGCTGCACGAGCACGGCATCAAAGTTGTGCTGGACGGCGTATTCAATCACGTCGGACGAGGTTTCTGGGCGTTCAAGGATGTGCAGGAGAAAAAATGGGATTCCCCCTACAAGGACTGGTTCCACATCTCCTTTGACGGCAATTCAAACTACAATGACGGCTTCTGGTACGAGGGCTGGGAAGGTCATTTTGAGCTGGTAAAGCTCAATCTGCGCCATCCGGATGTGCAGCACCACATATTCGAGTGCATCCGGCAGTGGAAGGACGAATTCGGCATTGACGGTCTGCGGCTGGACGTGGCCTACTGTCTCGACAAGGATTTCATCCGTGCGCTGCGCGGCTTCTGCGACTCGCTTTCGCCCGACTTTTTCCTCGTCGGCGAACTGCTCCACGGCGATTACAACCAGTTTGTCGGAGACGGCATGCTGCACTCCTGCACGAATTACGAGTGCTACAAGGGTCTGTATTCCTCGATGAACAGCTACAACCTGTTCGAGATCACGCATTCGCTGCTGCGCCAGTTCGGTCCGGAAAACTGGACGCTGTATAAAGGCAAGCACCTGCTTTCGTTTGTGGATAACCACGATGTGACGCGCGTTGCGTCCATCCTGCAGAATCCGGCGCATCTGCCGCTGATCTACGCGCTGCTGTTCGGCATGCCCGGCATTCCGTGCATCTACTACGGCAGCGAATGGGGTGCCGAGGGCAAAAAGCAGGACGGCGATGACGCTCTGCGCCCCTCGTTCGAGCAGCCGATCGTGAACGACCTGACCTCCCGTATCACCGCAATGGCGAAGGCGCACCGCGAAAGCCGCGCGCTCTGCTACGGCGGTTTCAAGCAGCTTGTGCTCACCAACAAGCAGTGCATCTGGGAGCGCGAGACAGACGGCGAACGCGTGCTCGTTGCGGTAAATATCGACGAGCAGCCGTACCACGCACACTTTGACGCACGCTGCGGCCGTGCTGTGGACCTCATTACCGGAGAAATGCACGACTTCGGCGGCGGCAGCGAATTGCCTCCGTACTCGGCTTATTTCTGGAAGTGTGAGTGCTGAGCGTACCCGTAAGATCGAGAAAACCCTCCGTATGGTTTCATACGGAGGGTTTTTATGCCTTTATGTCGGATCGTATTCCGGCAGTTCGCTCTGATCGGCAGGTTCTGCCACAAGTTCTTGATTCAAGCCATTCCAGCAGGCGCCGATATCCGCACGTGTGAAATAGCGAAATCCGCCTGTCTGCGAAGCCAGATAGCCGTTTTTCACGCCGTTGCAAACATAGAGCAGTTCATAGTCGGTCCCGTCCGAAAGCTGAAACCGAAAACTGGTCACATCTCCTCCGTCACCGCTATCATCTATCGTCTTATCTTTGAGCGGCAGACCTTCCAGCCGCTCGTACAGCGCTTTGATATCATCTTTTTCTGTAACGATTTTCTTCTCTGCCGCTATAGGAACGCCCTCGAAATGATACATTACAGCACTTTCCACATCATCGGCTGTAAACGGCAAGTCCAGCTTGACCGTTTTTCCACTGCAGCCGATCAATCCCGTCATGAAAATCAGTAAAACGATAAAGCCTGCTGCCTTTTTCATTTCATCACGCTCCTTTACACGAAGTTACTTCCGCTTCACATAATCAATAACGAGCGAATAATTCGAGCCGTCTGTCAGCGCGGCAGTGAACGTCACGAGCGCACCGTCCTTGCGGTACTTCTCCAGCGCGGATCTGCTGAGCGTCAGCGTCTGACCGCTGACCGTGTAGTCCTTGTTTGAGGTCAGCGTATCGCCGTTCACGATCACGCTTTTCAGGCTTGTGCGCGTCAGCGGCAGCGTGAACTTCGGTTCGCTCGGCGAGAACGTGTTGTACTCCTCGACCGCCCAGCTTTCGCCGGTCGGTGCGGAATCGCTCACGGTCAGGGTGAATGCCTCGGTCTTGCCGTTTTTCAGCTCAACGCTGATGGTGTAGCTGCCCGCTCGAAGCTGCGCCAGCACACCGCGCGGCAGGATGAGCGAACGCGTCGAGGAATCGAACGTGTAGTCGATGCTCGACAGACCGAGCACCACATCCCGGATATCCTCCGAGGTATTGGCGCCGCTCAGGCGTGTGTGCACATCTGCGTACTTTTCCGACTTGTAATAGCGGTCAAAAGACGCATTCTGCACATTTTCGCTCACCGAAGAATCGGTAACCGCAATGGCGATTGCCGCCGTTTTGCCGTCCGAGAGCGTCAGCGTCAGCTTGTAGTTTCCGCGCGGCAGCCTTCCCAGCCAGTCCGCGCTGATGGCGGCTCCGGTCGAGGTCTGCGTATAGTCCGTGCCTGCGGTGAGGACTGCACCGTTACTCTCGATTTTCTCAATTTTCAGACCGTTCGGCACGGTGACCGCAACATTTTTGCCCAGTGCAGAGAGGTTATTCAAATCGACCGCTATGCTTTCCGGCGAAACAGCCGCCGTCACGCTGCCCGTGAGCGTCTGTCCGCCTGCGGTGGCGGTCACGCCGTTTGCGATCGTGTAGCCGGAGACCCGCACGCTGCTGGCAAAACTCACGCCGCTGCTCTTGATCTCCGCCTGATAAATCGTGCCGTAGCCGGTGACAGACGCAGGCTTGCTGGCGGTCATGCGGTAGACCGACGCATTCGCGGTGGTGGAAACCGTGGATTCGGTATCCAACTCCAGATGATTGATATCCGCATCCAGCGTCAGCGAAACCTTCTTATCGCCGTTTATTTTTACATCCGCGAAGCCTTCATAGCCTGGGGTGGTCAGCTTTTTCTCGTAGAGCACCGCTGTGCTGCGAACCTCTGTGCTCGGAAAACGAGCGGCGCCTGCCGCAGTAACCTGCAGCAGGCGACCCATAGGCGAGGACACAACGATGTGGTCGCTCATTGTATTCGTCATTGTTACCGTGCCGCCGGCTACGATGATCGTACCCTTGACGTACACGTCATTCAGCTGTACCGCATCCGAAGCCAGACCTTCGGTCAGGTACAGGTCGCCATCGATCGTCGCATCGGACAGCGTGCAGCTTTCCGAGATGGTGACGTTCGCGGTATCGCTCTTGAGGTCGGAGCCGGTATACGCTTTTCCTGCCGTCGAGAGCGAGGTTCCAAGATAATAGTACAGGATCTTCGCCAGCTCTGCGCGGGTGATGACCTTGGTCGGCTTGAAGGTATTATCCTTGTAGCCGGTGATGATGCCCTTGTCCACAGCCGCCTTGACATAGCCTGCCGACCACGCCGCAACCTTCGTCTTATCCTTAAAAGACAGGTTTGCCGGTTTTACATTACCCGGATCGGCCTTGTACAGCCGTCCGAGGATAACCGCCGCCTGCTCACGGGTGACATACCCCTCCGGATTCATCCTGCCGTTGCCGGTGCCGTTGATGTAGCCGTACTTCTCGGCAATGCGCACCGTGTCGTAGTACCATGAGTTGGACTGCACATCGCTGTACGAAATGCTTGCCTTCTCCGTGAAGTGAAACGCGCGGTTGACATAGCGCATGAACTCCGCACGAGTGACCTTGCGCTCCGGCTCGTACTTGCCGGTGGTCGCACTCGGATTGATGATGCCCTCATCATCCAGATATTCGATAAAGTTTTTGCTCCAGTGTCCGTCCAGATCGGAGGCAAACGCTGCCGGTATCATCGTTGCCAGCATCGCTGCACACAGGAAAGCAGATAGTAAGCGTTTTTTCATAAGATACACCTCGTATGTGGGTTACAGGCAATACCAAATG
>NZ_JAQCWA010000029.1:0-7914 GCF_027684505.1 Butyricicoccus sp. AF18-9LB | reverse complement strand
TATTGCAAAAAATCACAACGACATCAGGACACAAAATTTCCGTAAAGCGCCGCAGCTTTAATCGTTTGGTATTGCCTAAAGTATAACATAGACAAACCCGCTTGACAACAGGCTTTGCCGGACACATTCTGCCAATGTTTACGCATTTCGGACATATTCGAGAAAAATTCGTCCTTTACGGCTCATACCGCCGAACGCCTCCACGCGCGCACGGCCGACGCCGCGCACAGTCAGACGGTCGCCTTCCGTAATCTGGTGCTCCGGCTTCATGCAGGGTGTGTTGTTGACGAACACCAGTCCCTTCTCGATCCGCGCCTGTGCGTCCTTGCGCGGCAGACCAAAAATCAGAGCGGCTACGCTGTCCAGTCTGGGCGACGCCACCGAACCGGTCCCCCGTTTTTCCTCGACTGCCGCATGCTTCAGGTCGCTGAGATCCTCGCGCGTCAGCGAAAGCTGCTTGCGGCCCGCTTTGGCGAAGTGCATGAGGATGAACTCCGCCATGTCCTCGAGCACGATGATGTCTGCGCCTTCCTCGTGCACGAGAATGTCACCGACCACCGAACGGTCGATCTGCAGTCCCATCAGCGAACCGAGATAGTCGCGGTGCGTGAGCGTGTCCTCCCTGCGCTTGTGGGCGCGCAGCAGCGCCAGCGGCGCGGACATCTTTGCGCTCTCGGCATCCATGTAATCCGGATAAAACAGATAGATCCCGCGTTCCGCGTCCTCATAGCCGCCCCAGAACAGCGCATGACCGGTCGCTCCGGCAAGGCGCACCGCATCCGTGCACAGCGCCCGCTGCTTGAGGTCGAGGAACTTGGTATGGGTCAGATAACCGCGCTGCTCACACGTCTGCTCCTTGTCGAGCAGTCCTGCCAGCAGCAGCTTATCGTCGCCGCTGTGTGCAAGCGCGGTCAGGATCTCTTGCTTGGTCTTCAAGGTATTTTCCTCCATTGCGGCATAGATTTTCCGTTATGCCGCCTATTGTTTTGCATGATAGTATTGTACTATCTTCTTTTTTCGTTTACAATAGAGATTAGCATTTTAATGATGGAGATGATCGAATTGACCGTGAAGGACGCCGTTTTGCAGGCACTCGAACAGGCACGAGGCACCCGCCTTTCCGGCGGACGGCTCGCCGAGCAGCTTGGCGTATCCCGTGCGGCGGTGCACAAGGCGATCGCCGCACTGCGCGAGAGCGGCCTTGCCATTGACGCCGTGACCGGAGAAGGCTATCGCCTGGCCTCGGATGACGACAGCCTGACCGCCGCAGGCATTGACGCACTGCTCGATACCGCGGTCATCGGACGCGAAATCCTGGTCGAGCCGTCGCTTACCTCGTCCAACACGACGATGAAGGAGCAGTATCTCGGCCGCAGGCACGGCTTCACGCTGTTTGCCGAGGAGCAGACCGGCGGACGCGGACGGCTCGGCCGCACATTCGTCTCCCCTGCCGACACCGGCGTGTACATGACCATTCTGCTGCATCCGACACTGCCGCTGTCGCACCTATCGTTCGTCACCATTTCGGCGGCGATCGCGGTCGTGCGCGCCATTGAGCAGACCGCAGGCTTCACGCCGCAGATCAAATGGGTGAACGACGTGCTGATGAACGGACGCAAGCTGTGCGGCATCCTCACGGAAGCGACCATCGAGGGCGAAACCGGCACAGTAAGCTCGCTTGTGGTCGGCATCGGCATCAATCTGCATCCCAATCCGGCGTGGCCCGAGGAGGTACAGGCGGTCGCGGGTGCCATCAGCGACTTCGGCAAGCCGCCCCGCAGAGCCGAACTGGCCGCCGCTGTCCTCAACCACTTCGAGGATGTGTACATGCTGCTCGAGCAGGGCAAGGAACCCGAGCTGCTCGAGCAGTACCGCGAACGGCTGTGCTGCATTAACCGTCCGGTAACGGTCAGCAGTCCGGCAGGCCGCTACGAAGCCGAGTGCGTCGGACTGGACGAGAATGCACATCTGCTGGTGAAAACCGCAGACGGACAGGTGAATGCCCTGTCCTCGGGCGAGATCAGCATTCGACTGTAAACCGCATTTTTATACATTATATATAAGGAGATATTTCTATGTTTCAAACCGCTGCAGGCGTGACCGTTCCGTTCCCCGAAAAGCTGTCCGAGCAGTACGAGCTGGACGGCAACACCATCACCGCAAACCTCAGCTTCGAGAAGCTGAGCGACTTTGTGCATTCGTTCTACGCCGAGCTGGACGAGCCGCTGTTCCTCGCCATCCATCCGGATGCGGAAAGCGATGAGGTCTGGTATCTGGACGGCATGACGAAAAAGCAGCTGACCATGATTTTAGACGGCTACGGCGAGCTGCTGTATCAGGACGGTCTTTCGGCATTCGCCATTGGCTCTCTGACCACCGAGGAGGAGCTTTTCGTACAGAAGTACAAGGTTCTGTCCATTTACAGCGAGACTGCAAAGCGTTTCGTTCCCCTGCTGAAAAAATACGGCATGGAGCCGACCGGACATCTTGTCACCGCATGGGATACGTTCTCCGAAGAAAAGCCCGGCGCCGCAGAGCGCCTCGAGATCGCCGGTCAGACCGTGCCGGATATGATTAAAGAGCTGTGCAAGATCGGCATGTATAAAGGTTAATGATAGGGCTTATATGAAAAAAGACACCGAAAAAAATCGGTGTCTTTTCTTATCCATCTTACATTTAGATTTCCATGATGATCGGCAGAACCATCGGACTGCGCTTGGTCTTCTTGAACAGGTAATCACTTACATCGCCCTTGATGGCAGATTTCAGGCTGTTCCAGTCACGCAGGTTCTCTACCGAGCAGCGGTCGAGCGCCATCTGCGAAATGGTACGCAGCTCCTCCATGAGAGCCTCGGCTTCCTTGACGTAAACGAAGCCGCGCGATACGATATCCGGACCCGCAATAACGACGCCGGTCGTTGCGTCCACGGTTACTACGATAACCAGCAGACCGTCCTCGGACAGATGCTTGCGGTCACGCAGAACGGCAGTGCCGACATCACCGATGCCCAGACCGTCTACCAGCAGACGACCGGCCGGCACGGGATTGCCCAGACGAGCCGAATTTTCGCTGATCTCGATCGGACGGCCGATCTCACTGACGAGAATGTTCTTCGGGTTGACACCCATCTCGCGTGCCAGACCGGCATGCTGCACGAGCATGCGGTACTCGCCGTGTACGGGAATGAAATACTTCGGCTTGCACAGACCGAGCATCAGCTTAAGATCCTCCTGGCAGGCATGGCCGGAAACATGGATGGCTGCCGAACGGTCGTAAATGACCTCAGCGCCCTGCTTGTACAGCTCATTGACCATGTTGTTGATCGACTTCTCGTTGCCCGGGATAGCGGATGCTGCGATCAGGATACGGTCGCCGGAGTTGACCTCCACCTGCTTGTGGCTGCCGTACGCCATACGGTACAGCGCGGACATGGTCTCACCCTGAGAGCCGGTGGATACGATGATCAGCTGGCTGCGCGCGTAGCGCTTGATCTCAGAAATATCGATCATGACCTTGCCGGAATCCTTCAGATAACCCAGCTCCATCGAAACCTTGGAGATCTTCTCCATGCTTCGGCCGCAGACGGCTACCTTGCGTCCTGCCTTGGCGGCAATGTCGAGAATCTGCTGCAGACGCGATACATTGGACGCGAACGTTGCAATGATGATGCGCTGGTCGCTCTCCATGATAAATTTCTCAAGCGATTTGCCGACGATTTTCTCACTCGGCGTGTAGCCCGGACGCTCGACGTTGGTCGAGTCGCTCATCAGCGCAAGCAGTCCCTTCTTACCCAGCTCACCGATGCGGACAAGGTCGATCATCTCACCGGAAACCGGCGTCAGGTCGATCTTGAAGTCGCCCGTGTGCAGGATGGTGCCCAGCGGCGTGGTGATCGCCAGCGCAACCGAATCCGCAATGGAGTGGTTGGTGTGGATAAACTCGATTTTGAAGCAGCCGAGCTTAACCGTATCACCGGCGCGCACGCGATTCATCTTGACCTTCTGGGGCATCTTATGCTCGGACAGCTTGGTCTCGATGATGCCGCAGGTCAGTCGGGTCGCGTAAATCGGTGCATTGCACTCACGCAGAACATACGGAATAGCGCCGATATGGTCCTCATGTCCGTGGGTGATCACATAGCCGCGCAGCTTGTTCAGGTTGCGCTTGAGGTACGTTGTATCCGGAATGACCAGGTCAACACCCAGCATGTCGTCATCCGGAAAGGCAACGCCGCAGTCGATAACTACGATGTCATTGCCGTACTCGATCACCGTCATGTTCTTACCGATCTCGTTCAGGCCGCCGAGCGGTATGATCTTCAGTTTTTCCTTCATAATAGTATTATCACTTTCCTTTATCTGATTGTTGTTTATTATATGTACGCGGATGTCGTTTCCGCTTTTCTGAAAAGGCAGACCATGCGATCCCGTCTGTCTTTATCCACATGTGAAGGATGCGGTCCGTTTTCGCTGTAAATGGCACAGCGCATTCCCACACGGACTGCAAACACTTATTTTTAATATACCACAGCTCAGCAGAATTGTAAAGAGTCAGTCACCAAAGCACTCTGCACGTCTTCGTCGAAACAGCCAATCTACCTATATACTATTTATGCACAGTGTCCCGCTGTTTTACCCATTCTGCGTGTCCTGCATAATGCCCGGTCAAACCGGGCAGACTTCCCTTTCGGTCCCTGCAGTTTGTAACAAAGCCGCCGATGTGCGTTTTACACGGCTAACCGTAAAAAACCGTATTTTCGCCCAATTTTGCCATACAGATTAACGAAATCCAGCGATAAACTCTGTGAAATGTGCACAAAATTCTATGAAACCGTTTGACAAATCGGAGAGGATGCAGTATGATTGGTTACAGTTCGGAAACAGAACGTAAACAAAACAGTAACAACCCAGAAAACAACATCGGTTTTTCCGGTGGCGCGGGAAGTGTTCCCGCTGCGTTTTCACCTGACTTTTAGGAGCGTAACACAAATGTCTATTTCTCTGCGTAAGCATGCTGCCATGTTCCTCGCGGCAACCTTCACGGTAGGCTCGATGGCAACCTTCGGCGCTGCTGCACTGGATCAGCCGACTGCGGTACTCTCTTCCACTCTGAACCATTCTGTCGGCACGGTGCTCACCTCTGCCGAAATCTCCAACGCACAGCAGGCTATGGCGAAGGCAAAGGCTTCCGCACTCAAGGCACAGGAGGAAGCTGCTAAGAAGGCTAAGGCTGAGGCTGCCAAAAAGGCCGCTGAAGAAACAGCTAAGAAGGAAGCCGAGATCAAGGCCGCTGCAACCAAGACCGCTTACAACCAGCTGGTCGCAAGTGCAGCCACTGCCCGTCCGGTAGCTTACTCCACAACGTATCTGGCAAGCGATGCCATCAAGGCAAATGCCACTGCGCTTGGCAATTATAAACTGACCTTCTACGATCCGTGCGTTGAATGCAACGGCAACAATCTGGCACTGACTGCTACCGGCACCACCCTGACCGAAGGCCGCACGATCGCAGTTGATCCGTCCGTCATTCCGCTCGGCAGCCGCGTATTCATCGAGGGCTACGGCGTGTTCATCGCTGAGGACACCGGCGGAGCGATCAAGGGCAACAAGATCGACATTGCAGTAAGCACCCACGAGCGTGCAAACGAGCTTGGCGTGCAGTACGCAAACGTATATCTGCTCAAGTAAATTTTTGAAGAGCTGTGCGAAAGCACGGCTCTTTTTTTCTGCCTGTTTGAGCGGTTTTACGGTTGCAGACATGGATGGCATCGGTTTTTGTTTTGTATTTCGCGTCAGAATCGCGTGTGATGGATTTTTGCTGGATCGGTTCAAAACTATACGACAAATTAACAAAGTCGATTGTGCCGCATTTGAGCGGCTTTTCATTATCATTCCAGAAATTAGGGTTTTCGCTTGCGAAGCGAGAGAATCCTGCCTCCCCGGCAGGGGCACAAGAAGAAGAGAACCAAGGTTCCCTCCTTCCTATTCAGCACAGCGAAAATCAGAGAACGGTGAATTGCCCGAAGGACAAGAGAGAGTCCTCCAGAGGATACCTGTGCCGTGCAACTCGTTGGTCTGGCGGCACAAGGGAGACCAACGGCCTCCCCTGCGATTACACATCTGCAAATGGTAAAAAAACAGCCGCAGACACCCTGCGGCTGTTTTGATTCAATTACGCGCTCTCGCGCTCCTCCTGCACCTTGGCGATGCCATGCTGGATCGGTTTCCACTCGACCTTGCCGACCAGAGCGGCGATCGAGATCGGAACATAGGTGAGCATGAAGAACGGGAAGGTAAAGGTATACAGCACCTTTTTCCACGCCGGACCTGCGATGCGCTTCCACTCGGCGATCATCGTCACCGCGCCGAAGGCAAACAGGCTGAACGTAATGCCGCGCACGGTCAGCATCAGAATACGGCCGAGCATGCGCATAACGCGGTATGTAATGTATGCCGGCTGTGCGAAGCTGGTCACGCACAGGAGTACGGCCAGCAGCAGCGAGCCGATGGTAACAAGGTTGCACGGTGCAACCGTCATCAGCATATCATAGCAGGACATGCCCGCCTTGCCGCCGCGCGTACAGCCGCGCAGCAGTGCGCCGGTATACTTTGCGTCCACCTGATAGAAGCCCTTGCTCCAGCGCAGACGCTGATCCCACGACTGGCGGAAATGCTCCGGCTGCTCATCGTAGATGATGGCATTGCCGCAGTAGCCGATCTTACGGCCGCGAACCGCACTGGCGATGGAGAACTCGATATCCTCGGTCAGCAGATGATAATTCCAGCCGCCTTCCTCGCGGAGCACATCAGCCGAAATCAGAAAACCGGTGCCGGAAACCGCACAGTTGACGCCCAGACGGGTTCTCGGGCGGTTCAGGAAGCGCGACTCACGCAGGAACCACAGTGCATAGCCTGCGGAGATCCAGTTCGCGCAGAAGTTCTGCGAATTGCGGTAGCTGGTCAGTGCGGAATACTCGCCGGTATCGTACATCTTGTTCATCTCACGGACGAACTGCGGATCTACGATGTTGTCCGCATCGAATACGAAAAACGCATCGTACGCATCCTCACTCTGCTCCTCGAAAATACGCTTGAACAGATAGTCCAGCGCGTAACCCTTGCCGACCTGCACCTTATTAAATCGCTCGTACACGATCGCACCGGCGCTGCGCGCTACCTCAGCGGTATTGTCCGTGCAGTTATCTGCAACAACAATGACATCAAGCAGCTCTGACGGATAATCCTGCTCCTTCAAGGTGCGGATCAATCTGCCGATAACGGCGGACTCATTGCGTGCTGAAATGATCGCCGCGTAACGGTGCAGCTCTGCATTTTCCACGCCGCCGCGCTGCTTGCCCCACAAGCCAACCAGAAGGTAAAAGATCTGGTACGCATACGCCGCAGTAAAGAAAATGAACAGCACCCACTGCATGCTCTCCAAAAACCGAAGCATAAAAATTCCTCGTTTCTTCTCCTGATGTATTTTCTCTATACTTTAGATATTGTGGCGGTTGTTTCAACCCTTGTTCTATAATAGCACTATTAACGCATTATGCAACACATTTTTAACCGGATTTCACAAAATTTTTAATTTTTCACTGTTCGCACAAAATTTTTGTGCTTTCATGCGTTTTTTCATGCCACTTTGCCCTGTCTTTTCGTGGAAAACAGTAAACCGGGAGATGCATTCGTTCCGCACCGCTGACGCTCTTTCACTTTTCCCTGCTGTTTGCTTGGATAAATCCGGGTTTTCTCTATAACATCATCAATTTCGTATACATTTTACAAAGGAAGGGAGGGCATTTTTCCTCGCTGCTCTCCCCTGCATATACAGCAAAACGGCTGCCGCATTGCGACAGCCGCCGGTATTTGATTATTAAGGCAACACCGCACAATTAAAGCTGCGGCGCTTTG
>NZ_JAQCWA010000028.1:0-28592 GCF_027684505.1 Butyricicoccus sp. AF18-9LB | reverse complement strand
AATCATGGCAACCTTATCACGCTGGCAGACTTCTATGGGGTTTCCGTTGATTATCTGCTGTGCCGGACAGAGAACCGGGAGCAGATCAACACGCCACTAACAGAGCTGCATTTGAATGATGAGATGGTGGCACTTCTGAAAGGCGGTCGGATTAACAACCGTCTGCTCTGTGAGCTTGCCACTCATAAGGACTTTATCAAGTTTCTTGCGGACATTGAGATTTATGTAGATGGGATTGCCACCATGCAGATTCAAAACCTCAACGCCCTTGTCGATACTGTCCGGCATGAAATCATTGAACGGTATCGCCCCGGCGAAGACGACCCGCATTTGAAAGTGCTGCAAGCCGCCCATATCAGCGATGATGAATATTTCAGCCACATGGTTCTTGATGACCTCAATCTCATTATCCGGGATATTCGGGAAGCCCACAAAAAGGACAGCGAGAGTGCGCCCCAGACCACCGTTGCCGATGAATTGAAAGAAAATTTGGAAGCGGTTGAAAATTTCAAGGGCAGTCGGGATGAAAAGCTGGTTGTCCTTTACTGCAAGCAGCTCGGCATCAACTATAAAAATCTGTCAGACGAAGAATTTCGCTGGCTCATTCGGATTCTACAAAAATCAAAGAAAACAGGAACTCCTATCAGTCAAAGGAAAAAACGGTAAAGAAAAACCGCTGTTGCATGGTTGTGTTTGCTTCCATGTAGCAGCGGTTGGTGCTATACTTATTCAGTTAAAATTTCAAAGCGATAAAGTGGAATTTATCTTAGAAATTACAGCAATGTTATTTTGATAAACTTTCAAGAATTGAAATATCATGCTTATCTTTATCTCTTAATTCATAACCTGAGTGGAAAACTCTTTGGCCTTTTAAGGATATACAAGGAATTGTTTTTCCTTCAAAAAAAGCACTACCAAAGTAATCTTTTTCAAACTCATACCAGCCACCCTCTAAATCAGCTTGTTTTGAAGTTCCGTCCTCATTTAAAACGAACGGGTGAATGTCTAAGTAACCAAGTTCATCACTATATAACTCTATTCTAACCGGTTTCCAGTCTGTATCAATTTTATAGCCCAGATTCAAAAGCACATTTAACAATTTTTCCGTATGTTGAGCATCAAAATTTATATCTATATCTCTATGAATTCTTGTTTGTTTACCAGCTAAAATATCTACACCCCATCCGCCATCCAACCAGTATGTAATTCCAGTATTTTCGAATAATTCTATTACTTTCATTAAATCTTCTTTTGTTGTTATTTCTTTTCTACCCATACAAAGTCTCCTTTACAACTTCTAATTTGTAATAATCATTCTACCATACCGTTATGAATAAATCATCTCATGTAAAACAATTTCTTCTGCCCGGTTATGAATGTTATTGCAACGCTGCACCCATTCCATTTGACAGGTACGCTTCAATTCCTCGGTTACGCCCTCGGCAGCTTTCATCTGCTCAATGATAGTGTCTAACCGTTTCTGTGCCTGTTCGTTCAGGTCTGCAAGATATGTCCACAATTCTCCGGTCAGTATCAATGTGTTCAATCTGGCTGGGTTGACTTCACTCAAATATTTCCGGTGCAACCGTCCATACTTTCCGATAGGGCGGTGTTCTTCCAGTAGCTTCAAATCCGGGATATAGTAATCTCCGACAAGGATATAGTCAATTCCGTTTTCTGTTATTCTTGGTTTCAATTCGCTCATGTTCCTTACCTCCTGTGGAAGCAGGCTCGTCTGGTACTAACTCAATCACATCGGTAATCTCACAATTCAGCGTTTCGCAGATACGGGCTAATGTATCCATGCTGATGTGCTTTCCCTCTTTGCTCATGTTGGCAATCATATTCGTTGTCATACCAGCGGCAAGCCTTAAATCCTCTTTCCTCATATCACGCTCTAACAGTGTGTGCCAGAGTGGTTTATAGCTGATGTGCATATTGTTTCCTGCCTTTCTATCCATACCGCCGGGGCGGCTGCCCCGGCAGGAACTTTTCTCTTATTATAACATCAATCTTGTGTAATCACAATTTATTCTTGTATCCTGCCGCTGATACCGTCTGGATTGGTTTTTCCTTTCTTTTTGTTCCCTTTAATTAGCCATGAACTGCTTCATGCCCTGGCTCTTGGCGCCGGGGTTGTCGTTGCCGTAACCTTCCAGCAGGTTGATAACGCCCCAGATACCGAGACCGGCACCGAGCGCGATAACGAGGGTCTGAAGAACGGTGATTGCCTGTTCAAAAAATGCCATATAGTTTGTTAGCCGGAATCTGATTAAAAAATAGGTTTGTCATGTTTCATAGGCATACAAAAGCCGGAACAATCTGCCGCCCGGTTTCCGGGGGGCATGATTCCGGCTGTCCTCCTTTTTCATTATTTTTTCTTGCGATTGTCCGCTTTGTACGCCAATGGCCCATAGAGGGCAGGTGCGGCGAATAGATAAGATCACTCCCTTCTAAAGCGGAACGAAATTAAGCGCCCTTTGTGTCTACTTCATATACATCGCAGACCTCATTGGGCTTGAGTTTCAGCCTTGCGGACAAGAATGCTTCAATATCAAAAGCGTTCTTGTCATCCGCGTCGGCAGTGTACTTGAAATTGGGGTGCTTGGTGATGTCGTACTTATCCGAAAGGAAAGGACGCACACCGCGCAGCTGGAGGATACACTTGCCTCCATCCATAACAGCAAGCTCATCCTGGCTCATCAGCTCTTTCCCCAATTTTTGATAGTTGAGTGAATGGGAGGTTTCCCGTCCACGGCTCTCTCCGGTATTGTAGGTGTCGATGGTTTCCTTGCCCAGCACGGCAGCCAGCTCTTTGAGGGTAGTCGGCTCTTTACCGCCCAGGAAGATGGATGTATCCATGTTACCGATGATGGTATCTGCGTTATCCTTATAGATCGCCTTGAGCTGACTCTGTGCCTGCAACACCAGACAGGCAGAGATTTCACGGCTTCGGATGGTGGCCACCAGCTTTTCCAGTTTCGGAATCTGCCCGATGTTAGCACACTCATCAATCAAACAGCGCACATGAACCGGAAGCCTGCCGCCATACACATCATCGGCCTTTTCACAAAGCAGGTTGAATAACTGGGTGTAGCACATGGAAATGAGAAAGTTAAAACTGTCATCCGTATCACTCATAATGAGGAACAGGGCCGTTTTTCTGTCTCCCAGCGTATCCAGTTCCAACTCATCGTAGGATGTAACCTCGCGTAGCTCCGCAATATCAAATACGGCCAGACGCGCACCGCAGGAAATCAAAATCGACTTAGCGGTTTTGCCGGAGACAAATTGTCAAGGACTTTTTAATCAAATTCACAAAAATCTACAAAAAAGGTGCCAGAAGCACCGTATGGCTCCTGACACCTCGTTTGATAGATTACATTTTTCCGTTCAGCAGGTCTTTGCAGAGATACGCATAGTCTGGCAGCTGGTTGATATATGGCTCCCAGCGCCGCTTGATTTCGGCCAATTCCAGCGGATCGGCTGCTTCCAGTGCATGATCGTTGCCTGTCATATATAAAACATCCGTAGCAACATCATCCAAACACCTGCCGCAGAGATCGGCGGCTGATTCGATTCTGATACCGGTATCCACATAGACTGGATTGACGCCAATCGCCAGCCAGACATAGCCTACCTTGTCCGACCAGAGCAGTTCAAAATCAGGGCTTTGCCGCAGATGTTCCGCAAAGACCTCCTTTACTCGTTCAATTTCATGCTTCTCTTTTTCTGTGTACAGCATTTTCATGTCCTCCTTGGCTAAAAGTTTTGGCGTGTACCATCATCAGTTTAGCACAAGGCGGCTTCGTTTATCAGTCTTTCACATCTGCTGAATTTCATTTTTGAGCATACGCTTGATTTTATCGCTCATGGTTTCTGTGCTGGTATTGCTGAAATGGACATGAACCTTGTAGGTTGTCTTACCGATTTTCTTTACCATCGCTGGCGTGTTTTCCGGCGCTCTGGACGCAGTAGCGGCGTCTGACACCTGCATAGTACGGGGTTCTTTGTTCATGGCGCTCCTTTCTCCGAACGGGTCTGTGCCACCCGGTAAAAAATCAGTCGTGCTTACTGTTTACAATGTCTTTTGCTGCCTGTCGTGTAGCACCGGCATTTTCTTCCCGGAAATTCTTCCCGTCAAAGAGAATCGGCGCACACCGTTCCAGAATACGGTCATAGATACGGGCGTGGGCCAGATCAGGCGGGTTTTTCAGCTCGGACAGTTTCAAGTTTGTTGTGATAATCATGGGTCTGCGGCTGCGATAGCGGCTGTCAATGACGAAAAACATCTGCTCCATAGCATATTCGGTACTGCGCTCTACTCCCAGATCGTCAATGATAAGCAAGTCATATTCATCAAAGCTGGCAATAAACTCTGACCTGTCCTCAGAGAACATCCCGGTCAGGCGGTTCAGAATGGTGGGAAAGTTCGTCATCAGCACCGGCACATCCCGGTCAAGCAAAGCATTGGCAATACATCCGGCGAAAAAAGACTTGCCGGTTCCCACATCTCCAAATAGCAAAAGCCCGATATTGCTCTTATATGCCTCTTTCCAGTTCTCCACATAGGCGTGAGCCTTGTCCATCAATGGGTTTTGCCCGTTATCATTGGAAAATGTGTAGTCATACAGATAACGGTCTTGCAAGCCCTGTGCCTTTCGGCGTTTGATACGCTCCATACAGCGCTGCCGTTCTTCAGCAGCCTTGCGCTGCTCCTCAGCCTCCCGCTGGCACTGGCAGATGCAGCGGGGCATAAAGTAGCCGGATTTCCCGAAGCATGGCACAACGGTCTGCCTCTGGCCGCCGCATTTCTTACAGTGAATGAGCCCGTCTGACGGGTCTATATACTCGTCCCCGGCCAATTCCACACCGGCAGCTGCCTTGTCGATCAGCGCCCGGATTTCTGCGGTAATCTCAATCATACAGTTTCATCCTCCTTTACGCTGTAATCCCGGTTGCGGGTGGGCGGGGCCGCCTTTTTCGCGTCCTCACCGGCCCAGCGCCGAATGGTGGCTGCATGGCTCTGATAACGCTTGCCGGTAGAAGCCATGTACTCGGACAGCTTTTCGATGTACTGGCCCCATACAGTGGGAAAGCTGGCCTGCAAGTCTGCCAGTTCCTCGTCCGTCAGGAAAACATTCTGGTAACGGCCATAGGCGCGGGCGGAGCGTCCCTTCTCTATCTCTCTCTTTATCTCTATCTCTTTCTCTAACTCTATCTCTATCTCTGGTGGACGAATGTCGGACAAATGTCCGCCGTTTGTCCGGGGCGCAGAAAGAGCCTTATTTTGGAGCCTTGCAGCCCGCTTTCGCTCGGCCTCGGTAGAGGACTGGCCGATCAGCAGTTCAATATTGCTCATGTAGAAGGTGCCGCTGTCCAGCACTTCCACAAGGCCCAGCTTCAAAAAGATCTGCAAGGCTCTCTCCACAGTGCCGATCTGCTGGCGGGTAATGGTGGCGATCATCTGCGCCGTGTAAGGAATGTCCTCGTCAAGTTGAAGCCGTCCACCATGTTTCAGCGATTTCAGATACAGCTTGAGCAGAATGTTGGAATACAGCACACCATCCTGCATACTTTCCAGCAGCACGATGGAATCATCGTCAAAATAGTTTTCTTTGAGTTTCAGGTAATAATATTTTCGGTTGTCTGACATAGGGTTCCTCCTTGGGGTTTCTCTTGGGATTCTGTACGCATTTTATGGCCGTTTTAGGGGTCGGAGGATAAATCTATCAGCCTGCCTTTGACACCCTCGAAAAAAGCCTTGATTTACAAGGGTTTTTCAGCCCCTAAAGCGTGACATTTCTCCCGTTGTTTCCGCTTGCGCTTTGCGGCGTTGATCCGCTTCATGCGAGTGGAACATTCCGGGCAGTATTTGGCCCTGTTAGAACCGGGGGTAAACAGCGCCCCGCATACGGCGCATTTCTTCGCATTCAGCCGGTGGAACAGCGCCGTTTCCAGTTCCTTATCCTGCGGCAATACCGCCGTCCGAAACCACCTGCACAACAGGGAGTAGGAAATAGACTGGACACAGACACATTCCTCCCCATCGTCCAGGGCGATACAGTTTCCGTCGATGTAGTTACAGCACTCATGCACCAGCCTCCGCACTCTGCGGTACTGGCGGTAATCCATGACGGGGATAGGTTCAGACTTATTGTTCTTCATAAATGATTTCTTTCATAAAGTCGGTAACCTCCTTAAATGAATTTATTGTTAAATATTCGTGCAAAGTATTGTTTTCTTCGTGCAAATGGCATATACTATAATTGTCAGCAGAAAGGGGTTGATCGTATGGCTGGAAATACCACAAACATCAGTATCCGCATGGACGCAGATTTGAAAGCGCAGGCGGACGCATTGTTTACTGAACTTGGCATGAACCTGACTACGGCGTTTAACATCTTTGTGCGCCAGTCGCTTCGTGAAGGCGGCATTCCCTTTGAAGTAAGGCTGGAACAGCCGAACAAAGAAACGGTTGCTGCCATGCTGGAAGCGGAAAGGATTGCAAAAGACCCGTCTGTAAAGGGCTACAATGACCTTGACGAGTTATTTGCTGACCTGAAAAGATGAAAGAAACCAAATATACCGTCAAGTACACGACCAGTTTCAAAAAAGACTACAAACGAGCCATCAAGCGTGGCTTGAAGATCGAACTGCTGGAGCAGGTCGTAGCGTTGCTGGCGATGGGCGAACCGCTGCCGGATAAGAACCGTGACCATGACCTGTCCGGCGATTGGGCAGGCCATCGGGAATGTCACATTCTCCCGGACTGGCTGCTTGTCTACCGCATAGAAGATGATGTTCTGGTGCTGACGCTGGCCCGCACCGGCACACACAGCGACTTGTTCGGCAAATAAACAGTCTGCCGCCGTATGGGGAAACCTGTACGGCGGTTTTTCTGTGTGCAAAAGTATGTCGTGAAATGCGACGCACTTGACAGGGGTATGCCAAAATGCAGTATCCTTTACCGATCCGGCTCCCGGTCGTGAGGCTTGTCCCGTTCCTGTCTGGACAGCTGCTCGGCGGTTTTGCGGAGCCGTTCCACTGCTTTTAAATCCTCCCGCATGGATTTCATGGCAAGCGTGTCCGTCTGCTTTCCAGCGGCCAGCTGGTCAATTTCCCGCTGCCATGCCTTCGGGGTGATTGCCTCACCGCTGTCTTTCAGTTCTTTTAGATACCGGGCCGCTGCGTCATAGAGGATCAGTTCCCGGCTGTGGCACTGCTCAAACTGTTCCCGTTTTTCCGGCTTTACTTTGGCAAGCTGTTTGTGGATGGACTTGTACTGGTTGTACTGTTTCCACATCTCCCCGCGCTCGGTAAGGGTAGTGATCCGGCGCTCGGCCTTGACGATCTTTCCGCGCAGGTCATAGTAACGGCTGTTCATATCAGCGATTTTTTCATGAAGCTGCTGCATAGACTGGATGCCGTTTGCCTGCAAAAAGCTGAATAGTGCAGCGCTTTCCTGCAAAGCCCGGATTTTGCCGGTGCGGGTGCGGGGAGCGTTCAACTGCTGCTGGGCCTCCCACAAGGCGGTCAAGCTGCTTTGCTGTGTTTGTGGTTTTTCCGCTTCGTCTTTCGACCAGCGATAAAGACGGGTAATGCGGGCTTTGATTTCTTTCAGCAGCTTGTTGTCGGCAGCGATCTGCCGGTTTACTTCGCCCTTGTCGGTGCGGATGCCGCGCTTTTCCATTTGGCTGGCGGCTGGCCCCAGATGGACAGAGGGAATCTTATCAATGCCCTGCCGCTTATAGCTGCGATGGTCAATGCGCTCCGGTCTACCGGCAGATTCCAGCGCCCGGTTGGTGTAGGCTGCCCACGCTGCCCGCCAAATCTCCACATTTCCTTTATCGTTCCAATCGGTTGTATCCTCACGATGATTTTTCCAACCGCCTTTCCCATCCGGGATACGCTGTCCATTCTCGTCCAGATCGTATGCCTTGCGGCACTTTGCGCCCCACTGTCCATTTTCTTTCAGAGGCCGGAGCGTCAGCATGATATGGACATGAGGGTTGCCGGTTCCCTTGTCATGGATAGCAAAGTCGGCGCACATTCCTTTGTCTACAAAGTTGTCCTTCACATAGGCACGCACAAGGGCAAGCTGCTGTTCGCCGGACAGTTCACGGGGCAGGGCTGCTTCAATCTCGCGGGCAAGCTGGCTGTCCCTTGCTTTCTCGATTTGCTCCACGCTGTTCCAGAGGATAGATCGGTCTGCAAATTCCGGCGGTGCGTGGGCAGGCAGCATGATCTCCGCATGGACAATGCCGCCTTTCCGGGTGTAGTCGTGGGTCATTCCGTCCCATTCATTTGTCAGCTTGGTTCCGCTGCGGTAAGCAGCTGCGGCAACGGCAGAACGGCCCTCGCTGCGCTTGATGATACTGACGGGGATATGACAAAAATCTATGGGTGGCACCTCCTTTCGGCGGGGATATTTCAGGCTCCGTGGAGCCGAACAGACGCGAAGCGGGTGTTTAGCTGCGCGGGGCGCACAAGGGGTTTGGGGAGTGTAGCTCCCCATCGCGGACGAAGTACGCAACAGCTCCCGGCAGGGCGCACGACACCGGCAACGGTGTATAAGTGCGCCCTTGTAAACAAGGGACTTACGGCTTGTCCCCAGATTTCGGCAGTTTTGCGGCCAGTTCCGCCGCCCCCGGAAGATGGGACAGGGCAATCAGGAACGCCTTGACCTCTACGCCGGGAAGGTCGGGGGCCAGAGAAAAAACGCCCTCCAAAATGGCCCCGCGTTCAATCAGGCGGCGGGTACGGGCCTTGCGTTCCTCGTTGCGCTGCTTGTTCTCCAAAATCTTCTTTCGGTTTTCAAGCTGCCGAATCTCCTTCAGGACTTTCTCCCGTTCTTCTTTTGTGGGTGGGCTGTAATTTTTTCGTTCATGTCAGGCACCTCTTTTCTTTGGAAATACTCATAGATTGACCGTCCATTTCTGTCGAGCAAAGTACCGGCGCAGTCTCCGCAGTGCGGCATGGATGGATTTTCCCGCCTGTGCTGGCGTGATACCCTCCATTGCGGCAATATCTTTCACTTTCATACCCAGTATATAGCGGGCGTGAACACGGCGAGCCTGCATAGGCGGCAGGGAGGAAATGGCTTCATACAATCGCCGTATCAGTTCTTCGTATTCGGCTAATTCTTCTTTTTCTATCAGGTAGTCCTCCGGCGATGGCTGCGCCCAGCCGATGGCGGCATTTTCGATTCCATCGTTACAATCGAGGGAATAAAACGCCTTATACCGGAACATCTTGCGATCTCTGGCGGCCTCGGCTCTCTTGTCCAGAAGAAACGCTTCGACGATCTCATCGGACACCTCCACACAAATGTCCTCTTTGCAAAATGGATAATATTGTTTGAGATTGATGGTCTGCATAGGCATGCCCTCACTCTGTTTGAAAAAAGTCATCATAGCAGCGGCGCATATTCCGTAGCCCCCGACGGATGGCAACGCTGACCTTGCTGCTGTGGACGCCCTCTCTCCGGGAGATTTCCGGCTGCTTGATACCAGCAATGTAGTAGGCGTGAACACGGCGGGCCTGTGTCGGAGTGGCATGAGCCAGAGCCACCGGCAGAGCTGCAATCAGGTGCAGGCGGGTGGTCATTTCTTCTCGTTCCAGCAAAATATCTTCCGGCGATCTGCTGTGTTCCAGCGCGTAATTTTCCAGCCAGCTGTATGCGTCCAGAGAGTAGTAGGCGCGGTGGTAGACTTTCCGACGCTCATAGTTCTCCATCTCCCGCTTGGCCTGATACATCGCTGCCCATACCTCGTCCGTAACATCCACAAACTCGTCATGCCGGTAGTGGGGATACATCCACCGCAGATTGATTGTTTTCATAGGCTTACCTCCTGAAAATCGGAGAGGCGGGCAGCTCGTCCGCTGTCCGCCCCTCGCTGAGATAAGGGAAATGATCCCTTTCACTTGGTAGCCAGAAAACAGGTCATTCGTTAAGCCTGTTCTCAAAGAAATTTATAAATTTTTTTCTGACCGCCTCCACACTTTGATACACAGCCACTTTGGAGCAGCCGCACAGCACACCGATCTCTGCAAGGCTCAGCCCGTCAAGCGCATAGAGCAGGAACCGGCGGCGCTGGGCCTCGGTACAGGTGTCCAGAACAGCCATCAGCTCATGCAGCGTTTCCATGCGGCAAAGGTATTCTTCCGGCGTTTCGCCGTAGGCTCCTACACCCTCGGTGGTAATGATGTACTCGTCAAACTCCCGGCCATCCCAATGCCGCCGCTGTTCATGGAACAGGTTCTCCGTTTTGTGATTGGCCCGGTCAAGAAATTCATAGACTTCCAGCGTGACCTCCACAGCCACAGCTTGTCCGTTATAATTGATGGTAACTTCCATCTGCCTTTCCTCCATTCAGATTTTTTTGGTAAATCTGAATGGGGCGACGGGGAGCGACATCGGGGATAAAGTTCGGGCCATGCTGACCCGATGTTTCGGCTCCATAGGGACAAAAAAGCGCCCGGACGGCATAAAGCCATACGAGCGTAATAGAGTATATTTTGCTGTTTAGTTACATGGTATAGTGCATACTTCTGACCGCATTGCTCCGCTGCTGGGAACAGGCTTTTTTTAACTGGTGCAGATCATGGATACTGCGAAAAAGAGAAAAGGACACGGCAAAATAACCTCCAATCAGCTACCGTGTCCCTGCAAGTCGTCATTGGTTTGTGCAAACGCAAAGAAACGGCGGCTCTGAAAATCAAAGCCGCCGTTTCATAGGCGCGTGAAAATATGTCTGCTCTGCGACGGCTTTTTTCTTTTGCCGTCGTCCGGCAGAGTATTATTCAATATTTAATTCAATGTTTCCGGTGAAATTCTCACATTCAATGCCAATATAATTTCCACCATCAGGAAGTGTAATTGTGTCACTATAAGTTCCGGTTGCTTCAATCAACGTGACTGCTTCATCAGATCCAGAAATCCAAAATACTTTTGCAGTACCTTCCGTAATCTCCAAGGTGCAATCAATGGACAGCTCCTTACCGGCTTCTCTCTTTATGGAAGTTCCTCCGAACAAATACTCTGTACCTGAAAAGTTCGCATAATCAGCCGTATAAGTCCCTGTATAATCATCAATTCCTTTTTCTTTCGTACCTTGTAAGGATGAATTTCCGGTAAGCGCTATGGAACCAGCAGACTGAACAATATTGTTATACTGATCGAGAAATTCGTCTTTTGTACAACCTGAAAGCACAGAAGCACCCAATAGTATCAGGCATAATGATAAAACTATTTTCTTCACAGCTATCACCTTCCTTTCCTGCGTACAGCACGCTTTCCTTTTCCCTTGGCATTTGCCTGTTTACGGGATTTCATTTCTTTTTTGTTACTGGACATCAGTAACAACAGCACCGCCCAGAGAACCATGATGCCAATCCCAATGACCGCCAACAAAGGGGTTGAGGATGTGGTTGTTCCGGCATATTCACTCATGTCAAATCCCACTAAAATCAGCGCAGCAGAGAACGGATAGATGCTGGCAAGGATACCACTTTTGAAAAACAACATGCTGTATCCAAGGAAGAACGCCAGAATGGAACCGCCCAGATATGCCCCTCGAATCTGCCCAAAAATCAGGATCAGCGGCATACAGACCAAATAGGTCGTCAGAGCCGCTAACACGATCTGCGTACCTCCATGAAAAAACACTTCCGCTGTCAGTCCCGATAATCCAACCGTCAATCCAGTAATCAAGGTAATGCCAACGCTGTATATTCCCAGCAGAACTGCAAGCATACCGACTAAAAGTAACTTAGCTCCCAACATTTTCGGCATAGAAACAGGAATTGTCATGATGTTTTTCAGTGTATCATGAGTGGATTCTCTGTCTATAAGCCATCCTCCGATCATTACCAGTGAAATTGGAAGGAATATCTGAGTGTTTCCCCAAACAACATTTTCAAATAGTGCAGAAAAATCATAATTTGGATTTCGGTACTCTGCCTCCACAATCAACTGACTTCCATACTGAACCAAAGGACAGAGTGCAAGCGCCACCAGTCCTACCAAAAGAATCTGGCACCGGCGCAGTTTCAGTAATTCCGATTTTAATAAGTTCCACATAGTCACACCCCCTTAGATTTCCTGTCGCCGGTAAACAAATGCAATCAGCGCAAGAAATACAATGGCTTCCACAATAATCACACCGAATACCTGAACACCATTCAGAAAATACGGACTGACCCGTTCCAACAAATCTGCTAACTCCGCACTGGTCTGGCTTTGGTCATAAAATTGGAATGTCCAGCGGAAGGCCAGCGGTCCCGGAAACAGGGTTCCTATGTTCAAACCAAAAGGCTGTGTGAGAAACATATCGTTCATGGAAAGGATATAATTCGCAATCGTATAGAAAAAGGTAATCACGACAGACACGATATAGTTTTTATTAAGAAGAACAACGAGCAGAATACAGGGAAGTGCGCCCACCCACATAATCAGCCCTTCTTCAATTCCAACGCCAAACAAGGTCCAAAACCCAACCGGTTTCCAACCCTGAAACAACAAAACCGCAAGATTTACCAATCCTCCAACTGCCATAAAGCCAACGGCAAACAACAGTAAAACCAGCATCTTGGACAGCACCAGCTTGGTTCTATTTACCGGTACGGTAACAAGGTTTTTCAGTGTGTCATTATCAAGTTCCTCAAACAACAGATTCGAAGCCAGTATCACAAGAAGCGGCATCAAAAGCAAATATGCACTAAGCTGGAATAGGCTGGACATCACTCCATTTACAGCATCCACATCAGTGTTTACATCTGCCAGAAAGAAAGCATAAGCCAATGGCATGAAAACAGAAAGCAGTAGGGAAATAAATACCAATGGCTTCCGTTTCAATTTCAAAAATTCGCATTTGATTAGTTTAAGCAATTCCTTCGCCCCCTGTCACACGCTTGAAGTAATCTTCAAGACTTTCTTCACAGGTATGTGCTTCTGATACCTCCAATCCGTTTTCTACAAAGGCAGTTACAATTTTCCCCACGGGTAGCTCCATATTGTGTAGACGCAGATTGTGGTCGTCTTGTATGGAAAAATGGGTTTCATGGAAATTGCGTTCCAAAATTCTTGCCGCCTGTGCAGTATCCGAAAGCGTAAAACGGATATGCTTACTGCTTTTTTGCTCCAGCTCAGCAAGGCTTTCTTCTTCCAGCAATGCGCCGTGGTCGATAATTCCAATATCGTCAGCCAGCAAGGAAATCTCCGAAAGAATGTGACTGGAAATCAAAATGGTTTTTCCTCGCGCGTCACAAAGCTCACGAATAAAGGAACGTACTTCTGCAATACCGATGGGATCGAGGCCGTTGATCGGCTCATCCAAAATCAAAAGCTCCGGATCGTGCATAACGGCAAGGGCGATGGCAAGCCGCTGCTTCATACCAAGAGAATACTGTGAAAAGAGCTTTTTATCTTTGTAGGGCAGTCCTACCAGATCCAGAGCATCTTTGATGGCATGATTGTTTGGTACGCCCCGCAGAGTAGCAAAGATACGCAGGTTCTCTGTGCCGGTCAGATTGGGATAAAAACCGGGGGACTCAATCAGGCTTCCGATACGGGGCAACAGCTTCTTTTCATTCCCTTGCAAAGACTTTCCCCAGATTTTGACCTCCCCGGAAGTCGGCTTCGTTAAGCCCAACAGCATTTTCATGGTAGTGGTTTTTCCGGCTCCGTTTCTGCCCAGCAGACCGTAAATTCTCCCACGCTTCACATGAATATTTAAGTCAGCCACACTCTTTTGTGAGCCGTATTGCTTCGTCAGATTTTTTGTTTCAATGATATAATTTGTATCCATATTCAAAACCTCCTGTTCTGTAAGGTATTCTATCATGCCAACCTTGCATTAACCTTGCCGCAACCTTGCATTAACCTTGCAATTTGAAATCCAGTAAAATGACAAAGGCTCCCGCCATAAAGACGGGAACCCGCTTAACTCTCCAAAGGAAAAAGCAACATAAATTCAGTTCCTTTTCCCGGCAAACTTTCAACTGTTATACTCCCACCCATCTTTTCTACAAGCTGATGGACAATAGAAAGACCAAGACCGCTTCCTTTTTCAGACCGTCCTTTGTCACACTTATAAAGCCGTTCAAAAATGTGTTTCAAATCTTCCTTCTCAATTCCCACTCCATTATCCGCCAGCAGCAGCTCCATGTTATTTTCCTTCTTTGACAGGACAATTTTGATTTTGTCTGCATGGCTGTGAGCGATTACATTTTGAATGAGATTATTGACAATCCTCATATAGCTGTCCATATCCAATCTTACCCGGACAGGATTTTCGGGAATATCAATGTCATACTCAACCTGTTTATCCTCAAAAATCGGTATCCAGTCAATGAGGATATTTCTTGTCAGCTCTGCGGCCTCAACACTCTGGATCTCCAAAGCAAACTCGTTAGAATTTAACTTGAACCAGTCAAAGAGTACATCAATGTATTCTTTCAGATCATGGGCTTTCCGGCGGGCGGTTTCAATATAATCATCCCGGTCTTTTCCTGTGACCAGTCCTTTGTGTGCAGCGTCAAGATACCCAATCAGAGTAGTAAGGGGCGTTCGCACATCATGGGAAAGGCTCGTCATAAGCTGGCGGTTGGTTTCTTCTGTCTGCCGTACAGTTGAAAGTCTGCTTTCATAGGCCACAACGATCTCATTGATTTCATAGGCAAGAGGTGCTGTCAGTTCATTTGTTGCAGATAGAATACGCCGGTTGCCATTTCCGTTTTTCACATCAACCAGCACATCGGTCATTTCTGCTATTTGTTTTTTTACACGCCGAACGAGAACGATAGAAGTCAATACAGCCACAACAGCAATCACAATGGACAAGAATACGATAATTTCCATGCTGACTACACCTCCTTATTAAACCGGTAGCCAATCCCTTTGACCGTTTGTATGTACTTTGGGCTTGAAGGATTGACTTCTAATTTTTTACGAAGTCGGCTGATAATCGCCATAATGTTACTGTCATCATAGAAATATTCTTCGCCCCATACTTCCTCATAAATCTGCTGTTTGGTCAAAATTTTCCCTTGATGTTTTGCACAGTACAGGAGCAAATCAAATTCCTTTGGCGGAAGTTCAAAAGTGCCGTTTGCCGTCGTAACAGAACGATTTTCAAGGTCAATTTGCAATCCATCAAAATCCAGTTTTTGCACAGCTCCGGCTTGATGATTAAAACGGGTGTAGCGGCGAATGAGGGACGCAATACGGGCAATCAGTTCGTCCATATCAAATGGTTTTGTCAGATAATCGTCCGCCCCGGCTCGTAAGCCCCGTACTTTAGAAATGCTGTCATTTTTAGATGTGAACATCAAAATCGGCAGACTGTTCTCTTTGCGGATTTCTTCCAGCGTTTCAAAGCCATCCATACCAGGCATCATCACATCCAGCACCACAAGCTGATACTCCTGCTCTCTTAATTTTTGTAAGCCCTCTTTTCCGGTATTACAAAAATCAGCTTCTATGTTTTCTGCTTGTACGCTACGTTTAATCAAAGCGCACAGTTCTCTATCATCATCTATAATCAGGATTTTATTCATGGTGCAACCCCTTCCCTTGTTTTGTCCTTCCGTCAATCGGCTTTTCTGCGTTCTTTGGGATCAGCCAAACACCAGCCATCTTTACAGCGCCGGGAATGCGCCCTCCGGCGCAATAATAATTTACCCTACGAGGTGTCACGCCCCACTTTTCGGCGGCCTCTTTCAATGTCATATAGTCCATTTCGCACCTCCACAGAGTACATTATAGTTCTCTTTCTCGAACAATGCAAGGAACGAAATGTGAATTATAAACTTCAACCAACCTGCATATAGCAACATTCCACGGGCGAAGTATGAATTATACAATGTAACTGGGTGATGTTATATGGCGAAAGTTGAAGATTGTCCCGGTTTTGAAACCTTCGGCGCAGATGTCAAAGCTGCACGAGAGGCAAAGCGTCTGGCACGAAAAACATTGGCAGAAATGGTTGGGATTGAATGGCGGTATCTTGCCAACATTGAGAATCAAGGTGCGATTCCGAGCCTGCCTGTGATGATCCAGTTGATTAAGGTCTGCGGACTTCCCGTGGAACGGTATTTTAACCCGGAGATTATGCGAGAAGAAAGCGAACAGCGGCAACGGGTCAGCCACAAGCTGAAGCTTTGCCCTGAAGAATACCTGCCGATTATCGAAGGTGCCATAGACGGGGCGCTCAAAATGGAACAGACTGCGAAGCAGAAGGAGGACGCATAATCGCGGCCTCCTTCTGGCGTTTCTGTATCATGTTTCCCTGCACTTTTCCAAAAGTTCCCGGCACCTCTGCTGGATTTCTCCGGTTTCTGTCACAGTCAGGTCACGGTCATTTCCAGTAATCTTATCTTCCAGAAAGTTGGCGTATGTACCCAACAAAGCGTTCCGTAAATCCTCCGGGGTTTTCTGTATTTCAGCGCTGTACCAGTCATTCCGGTGGGGTTCCCATGCCATCAATGTATAACCGTGGCTGGTCTGAACCACCTCATACAGTGGATCATCATCCAGATATGCCTGAAACACTTTCAAAATCTTTTCAAAGGTCAGCATTTCCCGCACCTCCCATTCAGCTGCAAATCAGTTCCCTGATTAAAATTTCCTCAATCTGTGCCGTTAATGTGTTCATCAGCCCCACCCAACGCATAGGGTCACAGGCTTTCAGTTCTTCCGTGACACCCGCAGTCTCCATCATGTGAGGCAACATGGTGTCCACGCGCTCCTGCGCTGTCCGGTCAATCTCTAACAGGTGTGGATACAGCTTCTCGCTCATCAGCAGTTGGTTGTAGAGAATGGGGCGATGTTTCTTTAGGTAGGATTTTCTCATCCTGCCGTACTTGCCGATAGAAGTTTCCGGCTGTTCAGAAAGTTTTAGGTTGGGTATATCATAATCTCCACAACGAATGTAAGTCAACTTACTCATTTTCATTCTCCTTTGCTTCGTGATGATTAGACTGCTGCGCTGGCTGCTATGCTGCCTTTGCGCGGTTCTTCTTTCGGCAGCTGACCGATAGTAGAAAAAACACCTTTTTTCATATCCTCAGCCCGGATCAGGGCTTTCTTAGCGTCCATTTCCGCTTTTTTCTGCGCCTTGATTTTGTCCTCATACCGTTTCTGTGCGCCGCTGGCTTTTCGTTTCAAATAGTTCTGATGGAGCCTGTCCTTGCGTTCTTCTTTTTTTCGCAATTCTTCCTGTTCCTCCGGGGTTAAAGGAACCGGCTGTAAGGATGGTGGGATATAGCGTCCTAAAAAATTGAAGTAGATTTCAATTTCCTGCGTGGTGTCCTGACTGCCTTTTCGGGCGCGTTCGTGGACAAGGATTTTCTCTACAAACTCGTTGAACATGGTGTTTGTCAGCGTGTCAAAATTCTCGTATTTATCAATCAGGGCTATAAATTTCTCTGCGGATTTCTGGCTTTGCTCGTAGCCGGTAACAGCCTTTTCCAGCTCTGCAATTTCAATCTCAAGTGCATCCTGCTCTTTGGCATACTGTGTATCAAGCGCCTTATATCGTGCATCCGGCAGCTTGCCGAGGGCGTTGTCCTCATAGATTTTGCAAATCAGTTTTTCCAGTTCTCCGGCTCTCTTTTGAGCAGCAGCCAGACGCCTGCGCTTTTTCGATATATCGGCACTCTGTTGAGCAACCTGCGTTTCCTGAACGGTGTGAATAAATTCCGTCCGGTCATTTCTCGAATATTCAGCGATAGCCCTGAGCGTGTCGGAAACCAATGTCAGGACAGCACTCTCATTGATACGGTGTTGTGTAGGGCATAGTGTCCCACACGGAACTTTGGTATAATTGGAACAGGTATATTGAGAAATCCGCTTGCCATTGTTGGTGCGGTGGACATACATCTTGCCGCCACAATCGGCACAATAGAGCAAACCTGTGAGGGGAGCCGCTTCGCCCCAGCCGTTTGGATAACGCCGTACATTGCTGCGGATTTTCTGCGCCAAATCAAAGGTCTGCTGGTCGATAATGGCTTCATGGGTATTCTCAAAGATCGTCCATTTGTCCTCAGAAACATAGTGGCTTTTCTTGTCCTTAAAGTGCTTGCGGGTCTTGAAATTGATGGTATGCCCTAAATACTCTCGTTTTTTCAAAATGTTCACGATGGTAGATGATCCCCACCCATAGGGGTCTTTGACCGGCTTTGAACGGTTCACACCCTCGTTGAAGCGGGCAAGGTGTACGACAGGAATTTCAATCCGGTCTGTGGATAATTTGCAGGCGATCTGGTAAGGCCCATATCCCTCCAGCGTGAGGGAAAAGATACGGCGTACCACTTCGGCAGCTTCCTCATCTACCAGCCAATGCTCCCGTTTTTCGTCCCATAAGTAGCCGTAAATCACAGTGCCGGTCAGGTGCTTGCCACTCATGCCTTTTGACTTAAACACAGATCGGATTTTCCGGCTGGTATCACGGGCGTAAAATTCATTCATGATGTTGCGGAACGGGGTAAAATCGTCATCGCCTTTCAGACTGTCCACACCGTCGTTGATGGCAATCAGACGAACACCTCGCTGCCGCAAAACCTCCATAACTTGACCGACCTTCAGATAGTCGCGTCCTAACCGGCTCATGTCCTTGATGACGATTGCCTCTACACGCCCTGCCTCCACTTCCTCCATCATCGCCAAAAATCCGGGGCGGTCAAAACGGGTGCCTGAGATACCATCATCGGTAAAGTGCGTAGGGTTGGGCAGCCCATTCCGGCGGGCAAAATCCTCTAACATCTGTTTTTGGTTGGATATGGAGTTGCTCTCGCCCTGTAACTCATCGTCCCGGCTCAGGCGCTCGTACAGTGGGGTAATTTTTTCATTTCTCATGGCTGTACCTCCTGAAACAAAAATGCTCTAAGTGATTGCTTCACTAACCATGACAAAATCATGATTAAGAAGTCACTTAGAGCATATATCACCGGCTGCCAGCTTATATTTCTTATACTGCCGCACTGCGAAGTGGTTTGGCTTTTCCGATTCCAGTGCATCAAACATCAGGTCTACGGGGTTTTTGAACTCCTCGTCATCCTCACGGACTTCCATGGCGTTGATGAACTCAATGAGGGTGGAGAAGTTTTGTTCCTCCACCGGAGCCTCATAATGGATATAGCCAATAAGCGCGCAGTACAACAAGGTTTCTGCTTTTACCCAGAAATCGTCTCCGGCCTTGCCTTCGCCTTTGGTATTGGCGATCAGCGTTGTTACCAGCTTCAAGATGTCCTTTTCGCTATGGATATAGGCGAAAGGGTTATAGTGCATGGACTTCCTGAAGTTGATGGTATTTAGGACCTTGATTCGGTACGGCTCATAAATGACCTTGCCGTGCTTATCCTTCATGGGCTTTCCGTCTTTCCCCAGTTTGGGTGCGCCCCTTTGGAGCATTTTTCCGCACTCCACCAAAATGGTTCCCTTCGGGTCTGTGACCACATAGGAACTGTGCATCTGCATCAGATTCGGTTTGAGCCAGAAGCGGGTCTTACCGGAACCGGAGCCGCCAATCACCAGCACATTTTTGTTTCTGGCGGTCTTTGGGTCCTTGGGGCGGCTGTTCATTGTCAGGCTCTCCGTTTTCGTCAGAATCACATTGTTCTGGAATACCGGGTCGATGTAGGGTGCAATGTCCTCATGGGTTCCCCAACGGGCGGAACCGTATTCCATGCCGTGCCTGTACTTCTTGGCGTTCTTGCTTTTCAGGTACACAGCCAGCCGCAGGCCGCCGCCGCAGCACAGGCCCACCAGCAGGTCCAGCGGGTGCAGGCTGGGCCACCAGCTGGCCAGCGCCACCGGCAGCGTGGAGAAGAACGAGAGCATTTTTGCCGAAGCGTCCGCACCCACGGCCATCCGCCACGCTTCACCGAAGTTGGTGGAGAAAAGCCCCATCAGGATATACGGCAGATTCAGCAAAATGAGCTTTTTGATGTTCAGCTGCTTTTTCATCGTTCCAGCTCCTTCCGCTTGTTCCGGTCCACGACGGCGTGTTTTACCAGTTCTTTGAACTGGCTCAGCTTTGCCAGCACGGACGGGCGCTCGGATTTCTCCGCCTTCCTGACCTTTTTCCCGGTGTACTCGGTAAAAGCAGCGGTCAGGGCATCCGCGTCCCGACCCTTGAAAAAGATCAGGTACTTGGGTGGGGAGCTGCTGCGGTCCTTCTTCACCGCATAGTCCACGCCGTATTTCCGCGCGATCTTCTCAAACTCCTTGATGGAGGGGTCGGTGATCTCGATGTTGGAAACGCCCTGATTCTGGCCGATCAGCTGTTTCACCGTCTGCTTGCCGTGGGGAATCACGGGGGTATCCCGGCTTTTCTGCTTTTGCAGCTTCTTTTCCTTGCGGTGGGCAAGGTACTTGGTGATGGCGGCTTTCATCAACCGCCCGGTAAACTTTGTTCCGCTGACTACCAGCGTCAAAGTCCTGTTTTCCACTTCCTCCTGCATAGGTCATCGCCTCCTTTCCACGGATTTTGCAGGGGTGGCACTTGATACTAAGGCGGGACCACCAGCCGCCGCAGCAGGTATTTCAGCATGGCAGGCTCCTTTCAGCGCAGCTGGTCGGAGCGGTCATAGTACAGATGGCCCTGGCGCACTTTGGCATGGCTGAGAATCTTGATGTGGCCCTTTTCCTGGTTCTCCAGGCTTTTCTGGTATCCGGCCTCCGTCAGAAACAGGCGGGTCCGTTCACCTTTCCAGCCCACCGGGGAATCGTCGGTCAGCACATCGAAGATAATCATGTGCCGGGTGTCCTCGGCAAACCGCTCCAAATCCATGTACTCATGGCCGTGGTAGTTCTGCGCCCCGGCTTTGAGGCGCATTTCCTCCATCAGCTGGCCCACGGTCTTACGCTCAGGCATGGCGTGCGCCTCCTTTCCCGCGTCCCTGGCCCTTCACGGCCAGGATACCGTCCAGGGTGGTGGCGGTGATCCGCAGGCGCTCGGCGGTGGCAATGTCATTCTTCACGGTCTCGTCGATGCCGTGGCCGCAGACCACCAGCACATGGGACCGGCGCAGGTAGTCCCGCGCCATATCCAGCCCGTCCTTGTGTTCCTGTGGAATCTCGTCTTTGAGGAAGGTAGGCAGGAACAGCACCGGGCAGATGGGCGAATACCCGGCATCGTACACCTGACGGCAGTAGGCCGCAGCGTTCTCGGCGTTCTCATACTGGCTGTTGCTCCATGGAGCCGT
This sequence comes from Butyricicoccus sp. AF18-9LB, assembly GCF_027684505.1. Classification (NCBI taxonomy): domain Bacteria; kingdom Bacillati; phylum Bacillota; class Clostridia; order Eubacteriales; family Butyricicoccaceae; genus Butyricicoccus; species Butyricicoccus sp. AF18-9LB. The sequence goes on along the minus strand of NZ_JAQCWA010000028.1, from coordinate 7,382 downwards.
AATGTAGGCAAGAGGTCGTTTCATGGCAAAATCCTTTCTCCCGGTGTTTTCGGGCAGCAGAAAAGCGGCTGCTTACCAGCCGCCTGCGTACATATCGTGGTTAACTTGTGCGGTGTAGTGGTTGCTGATCGTGGTCGGCGCATTAAACAGCACCGCAAGCAGATACTGCTTCATGTTGCGGATTTCGGTGGTATTGTTCCGCAGGCATTCCATGACAAACTCGATGTGGGAGCAATCCAGCTTCAAAAAACGGGAGCGGACCACCTCATGGGGGAAGTCGCTGCCAGCGATCCGGGTGGTTTTCCGCTTGGCGCAGACGGTCTCCACCATCAGCTCCACAATCTCGTCCAGGTCCTCCCGGTAGGTGGTAAACTCCCGGCACAGGTGGTCATACTCGATGTTCTCCAGAATCAAATCCCGATAATTTTCCATCTCTGAGACAGACATCGCATCCCTTCCTTTCCGTTCCGGCAGCTGTGCTGCCGCTGGCTCCCGGAAGGGAATAGAATCGGTACTTGATCCATAAGTAATTGTTTTTTCTGTATTTGATTTCTCTATATTTAATTCTGCGGGCTTTTCCGTATCCGGTTTTACCATATCCGGGTTTTCCGTATCTGGTGAAGCCGTATCCGGCTGGGGCGTATCCGGGTTCTTCGGCTGTGGTTGCTCGTAGATAACATACTCGGTATCGCTGATCCGACCCTGCCGGTCTCGCAGCTGATGGCGGACAATGTACCCGGCAGTTTCCAGCTCCCGCAGCGCGCCGCCGATAGCGTCCACGCCCTCTTTGCAGATGGCGGCAAGCCCTCTGGTGGTATAGTTCCAGTCTTCCGGTAAGGACAGCATCATGGAAAGCAGCCCCTTGGCTTTCAGGGACAGTTTCCCGTTGCGTAAATGGTGATTGCTCATCACGGTATAATCTCTGGTTCGTTCAATGCGAAATACGGCCATTGACCTCACTCCTTCCAAATTTCTCAGGGTATGAAAAAAGCCACAATCCTGTAAAAAGAATTGTGGCAGTCAGCTGTTTTGTTCACTTTTTCTGCGCCGGTAAGGGCGCTTGGGAATGGGCGGTCTGTCCAACAGGTCATTTCCCTGAGAGAATGGCAGAGTTTGCAGAACACGGTCAATCTCTATAAATTCCATACCATGCTGGGAATGGCAATCCTCCCGGATTGCTTCCCGGATTTCCTTTACAGTACACATTTCAATCCTTTCCTTTCGCAGTAATGATTTGTTTATGAGTGGCGGCGGTGTTTTCCCGGTTTGAAATCGAGGATATGTCCCTCAATCACACGAGCGTAACGCTTGATCTTGATCTCCCGACGCTGCTGGCTTTGCAGGGCGGCCTGATACCCGTCCTCGGTCAAAAACAGCCGCATTTCCTCTCCGGGACTGCCGTAAGCTGTGCTGGGACGCAGGACGGAAAACTCAATCATCCAGCGTGTGTCATCCCAAAACCTCTCTACGGCGAGAATGTTGTGTCCTTTCAGCTCGCGGGCTGAAATATCCCTCATAGGCGGCTCCTTTCATCGTTCCTGATCTCTCTGGCGTTTTTTCTGCCACTGTTCCAGCAGCTTGATAATAGTTTCCTGCATCCGCTGGGGCGTATAGCTTTTAGGGAAATACTTCCGCAAGGTGTCAGAGGTAAATGTCACTCGGTCCAGATCGCTTTTCTTTTCCTCACCCATGATGACACGCATCATATCGAGGGTCAGATGCCCCTCCTGACTGTATTTCTTGAGCCGCTGGGCTTGAGAAAGAGAAGGGGTAGCCTGTTCGCTGTCCATCGCGTCCAGCAGGTCTACCTGTTCTTCCTTTTTGAGAAAGGACAGCTCATAGGCAGGGTTCAGGGCAATCTTCTTTTCATCCACCATATCCATCAATTCAGGAATCAACTCTGTCAGACGGATATAGCGCTGAATTTGATTTCGACTTTGCCCCACCTGTTCAGCAAGCAACTGGTCTGATCGCTTTTGTGTCCCAACTTGGGACACATTTTCTTTACTCGGTCTGCCAGCCTGTCTTTTCATGGCATCCAGCTTCATCTTGTAGGCAAAGGCTCTTTCACTTGGGAGCAAGCTTTCTCGCTGCAAGTTGCTGTCAACCATAATGATCGTGGCGGCATCATCATCCAAATCCCGAACAATGACCGGCATGGTCTCCTTGCCTGCCAGCTCACTGGCTCTGTGCCGCCTGTGTCCGGCTACCAGCTCATAACCGCCCTCTGGGTCCGGTCGAGCAATCGCCGGAACCAGAACGCCATACTGCTTGATACTGTCAGCGGTCTCCATCATGGCTTCGTCATCCTTGACTTTGAATGGGTGGTTCCTAAAGGGATGCAGCTCAGACAGCGGAATCTCCTGAATCTTTTCCAGCTTTGCATCTTGACGGCCTTCTTCGGTGGAGAATAGATCATCTACCGAGGCCAGCTCTATTTTTTTCGCGCTGCTTTTCAAGTTTCAACACCTCCTTCGTCAGATTTCGATACCCCTCTGCCACTTTGCCGCCAGGGTCATGGGCGAAAATACTTTTTCCCTCTGCGCTAATTTCCTTTGCCCGGACAGAGTGGGGAATCTCTGTGCCGAATACTTTGATCTTGCTGCCATAGGTCTCACGCAGGAGCGCGGAGATCTCTTTGGCAAAGTTGGTTCGGCTGTCCACCATCGTCAGCAGGATACCGTCTATCTGGAGCTTGGGGTTGATCTGCCGCTTTACCTTGTTTACCGTGGAGAGCAGCTGTTCCAGCCCTTTGGCGGGCAGATACTCCGCCTGAACGGGAATGATGATCCTGTTCGCAGCGGCCAGCGCATTGACTGTGAGCATACCCAGGGAGGGCTGGCAGTCGATGAGGATATGGGAGTATTGCCCCTTCAGCGTGTCCAGATATTGCCGCAAGATAGTCTCACGGCTCATGGCGTTTACCAGGGATACCTCCATACCGGATAACTGGATGTCCGCAGGCATCAGGTCTACACCCTCTGGGTGGTGCAGGATACCCTCGCCGGGACGAAGCGGCTCATCCATCAGGATACGCCCCATAGCGTCCGACAGCGTAAAGGGCAGCTTGTCCGGCTGGGGATGGCCCAGGCTGATTGTCAGGCTCCCTTGCGGGTCCCCGTCGATCAGCAGGACTTTCTTTCCGGCCTGCGCCAGCCCGATTCCCAAGTTGGCACAGGTCGTTGTCTTGCCAACGCCGCCTTTCTGGTTGGCAATGGCGATGATTTGCGTGTTCATTGACTTCACCTCATTTCTAATTATTGCTGTTGCTTCTGGAAATAGAAAAAGCCGCCACTTCAAAATCATAAAGTGACGGCCCTTTCTAGTGCCGGAATCTCTGAAACAAAAAAGCACCCAGTTATTTGTTACTGAGTGCCTGCATTAGAATCGTATTTAATTGTTCAGATTTGGTCAGATTATGCCAAACCCTCCAGCGAAAAATCCGGTGTCTGAGAGTGCCAAAATCACCCTCAAAAATACCCCCGAAATTGCTCTCTGGTTGTCCTATTTTTTAACCACTAAGACCGTTTTTTGACCCCATTTTTGGCGGTTGTCCTATATTTAACCACTAAAAATTGGGTGAAAACGGCTCTCGTTTTGCCAAATTTGGTCAAACTATATCAGCCCATTTAGGTATAAGAAAACCCCGGAAAACCTTGATTTTCCGGGGTTTTTGAACCATTTTGATATAGTCTGAGCAGTCGATTATCGCTTGCTGAACTGCGGAGCGCGACGTGCTGCTTTGAGACCGTACTTCTCCGAAAGGCGCTAAACTACGGGGTATTCAATTCTCGTAAATAACGACACAAATCGCACAACAAACGCACGCTTTCGCGTTTTTCAAACGCACGCAAGTTCTAAAATCGTGTGTTTTGGAATGCTGACTTTTGCGCTTTCTCGTACCTTTTTATGCCCTCGTGTCGTCAATTTGTCGTCAGATTCTCGGTGCAGTCGAGTTACTTCTCCATCGCTTCCGCCAGCTTCTTCACGAGCTGTTCGCCGTATTTGTATGCGAGCAGATACTCGATGGTCTTTTCCTCCAGGCCGGCCTTGGTCTGGATTTTTTCGATTGCAGCCTGTACTTCCGGGTCCTGCGGCTTGGTCGGCTCAGCAGGCTTGTCGGTCGAAGTGTCATACTTAATGCCCAGCGTATCGAGGATACCCTTGGCGTATGCGATGCCGAACTCCTGCTGCTTTTCCTTGGTGCCCGTCTGTGCTGCATCAGCCTTGGTGTCAACGAATACACCCTCGCAGATGACCGCTGGGCACTTGGTGTCGCGCACGAAAGCGTAGTAATCGCCGCGCTGGCCCTGTCTGGTCTTGCAGCCGCGGCTGTTCTGGCCGATCTTGATAACCTGCTTCTCAATATTCTGCGCGAGGACCTTGCCAGTGCCGCCGTTCAGAGTGTGATATACCTCAAAGCCGTCACCGCCGCCGGAGTTGTTGTGCACGTCGATAGCAAGATCCGGGTTGTACGCATTGCACTCGCGCACTTCCTCATTGATGGGGTCCTCCTCGTCCTTGGTGCGGCTCATGCGCACCTCAACGCCGTGCGCGGTCAGATAATCACGGCACGCCAACGCCATCGCGAGGTTTGCTTCCTTTTCGACGATATAGCCGACCGCACCGCTGTCGCTGCCGCCATGGCCGACACCGATAAATACCTTCTTGCTCATCTTGTTCTCCTCCTTCGGAACAGCTGTCTTATTTTTACGCTTAATGCAGACTACGCTGCACACCGGTCTGCCGTTCGTACCCTCTTTTTCCGGTGCGAACAGGTAGCCGTCCGACACGCGATACATGCCGGTGCTGCCGCCTGCGTCCTGTACGAGCAGCAGCTTGACGTCGTAGTGATCGCGGACGTACTGCGCAACTTCCAGCTCGGTGTGACTGGCCGAAGTCTGCACATGGATATACCGGCCGTCTGTCAGCAGGCCGCACATATTACGGCTGCGCCGGTCAGACTTGCCGAGAGATCCGTTCACCTTGCCGTCCTTGATCGCCAGCTTCCAGCCAGAAACAACATTCTCTGAGCCGAGGCTCAGCCGCTCAGCTGTACCGCCATAGCCGCACTCTTTGCCCTTGGCCTTGAGGTACTGCAAGGTTCGGCCCTTGATAACGCCGTAGCGGTCGCTGCCGCTGCCGGTCATGTTGAACAGTGCGAGGTTGTAAACGATGTCCGCGCCCTCGTTTGCCGCCCACTGCCGGAGCGTCTTGGCGGGTTTGGATTTCGCCGCATACGGCGCTGCTGCGAACCAGATGTCATACAGCTTGCGGTCGTAAATATCGCAGCGAATACTCATGCTGTATTCTCCTTTCATCTACTTGAAAGAAACTTTCAAGTCCATTTTACTCCGCTGAGGGCGCAGTGTAGCCCTTTGCCCGTGCGCTATCAGAAATGCCGGAAGTGGTCGGGTCATTCAGCGCACTCCAGATATTGCTTGCCACCAGAAACAGGCAGTACGGATTGCTGAACGCGCCGGTAATAACGTTCCACAGCCCTGCCCAGGTGGTCATATCCGCAGCGGTCAGACCGCTGTACGCCAGCACGGTCGCCAGCGCGCCGGTCAGCACCTGCACCCAGAATACCGGGTTCTTCAGACGAATTTTCCAGTTCATAAAAAGCCTTCCTTCCTCAGTTCAAACCAAGCTGCTGCGCGATATAGCCGATGAAAATGCCGACGAGCGCCGTCGCGCCGTAGGCCACGATCTTGCGCCACATCGCGCCGTCGCGGTCCTCGAGCGTCTCCAGTCGCCTGCCCTGCTTCTCCTGCTCTTTCACCATGCTCTCAATACTGGAAGCCAACTTGCTGACCGAGGCGGTCAGCTGGTTGAGCTCGCGCATATTGTCCTCCAGCAGCTCAATGCGCTTATCCTGCCGACGATTTTCTTCCTCGAGCCGTCGGCGAAACTCTTCGTGCTCGGCACGAGTGATGGAACCGTCCATTTACATTCCTTTCCGGGCTGTTGCCCTATCGCAAGTGTCAAAATCCCGGTGGATTTACTTTTTGTAGTCCTCGCCGGTGATTTTCTTGTACTGCTCGACGGTGATTTTCTTCTTCACCACCGCGTTGCCGACCATCTTCCCTGTCCAGAGACTGGCGTCATAATACTTCTTGATCTTCTCAAACCAGTTCATTACTCACCCTCCATATCCGTGTCGGTCATCATGGCAACGTAGTCCACCTGGGACGCAAGTGCTTCGTTGCTGACTTTCAGCTCCTCGACCATAGTGGTCAGCTGCGAGATCGCCTGCGCGGTCGTATCGTCGGCGGCCGTGGTGCAAGCGACAGTATACGTCTGCTTGTCCTTGTCGTAGGTGATGGCACGCAGCGCATAGCCGCCGTGCGCCTCGACCAGATCGCCGTCATCGGTGCGGACCTCGACCAGAGCGGTGTTCAGATTGGACACCGCATCAAACGTGGTTTCGGACAGCACCAACGTCAGGCTGTCGCCCTGGCACTGATAGTCCAGCGCCTTGATTCCGTTAATTTTCATTTGTCCTTCCTTTCTGCGGCTTAGTTCGCCGCGACATATTTATTGTACTGGTGCTTGATGGTTTCGTCCGACATCTCCGCGTAGATCTGCGTTGTCGATACGTCCTCATGCCCCAGCAGCTTTTGGATTACAGTCACGTCCATGCCGCCATTGAGCGCGTGCGTTGCGAAGGTATGGCGCAGCAGGTGCGGGTGGACGTGCTTTTCCAGTCCTGCCCTCTCGCTGATTGCGCGGATAATACGCTGTATCGCCCGAGGTTTCAGCGGCTCATACGGCGATTTGCTGCTCACAAACAAGCCGGTGCCGCCCTTGCGGGATACCATATACTCCTGCACCATAAGCCTTGCGCGAACGGAAAAATACACCTGCCGATCCTTATCGCCCTTGCCGGTGACGCGCACCGTGCGGCCGATGAGGTCAAGATCGGACACGTTAAGCTGTGCGACCTCACTCAATCGGCAGCCACTCGATACGAGAAATTCAACCAGTGCCTTTTCGCGGTAGCCCTGGCAGGCATCGCGCAGACGTTCCAGTTCTTCGACGGTCAGCGCCTGGCGGGCACCCTTCTTGTCCAATTTCAAGGACTTTATCTTTGCCATGGGATTCTTCTTGATTTTCTCTTCGATATGCAGCCACCCGAAGAATGCTCGCAGTGTGTTGATGTGCGTTTGCAGACTGGTTTCGGCAAGATGCCGGTTCTCCGCAAGGTACCCGATATAGCCGCGGATGTCGTCGGTCGTTACCTTGGCAGCGCTCTTGTTCACCCTGGCGGCAAACATTTCGAGGTTGTACTTGTAGTTCTTCAAGGTCCTTTCCGACAGCCCGTCAATGCGTTTTGCACCGAGATAATACTTGATTCTCCGGTTCAAATCGCTGCGCTGCTC
>NZ_JAQCWA010000027.1:0-31223 GCF_027684505.1 Butyricicoccus sp. AF18-9LB | reverse complement strand
GAGCAGCGCAGCGATTTGAACCGGAGAATCAAGTATTATCTGGGCGCCAAGCGTATTGACGGACTGTCAGAACGAACCTTGAAGAACTACAGGTATAACCTCGAAATGTTTGCAGAGCGCATGAACAAGAGCGCGGCGAAGATCACCACGGACGACATTCGCGGGTATATTGGTTACCTTGCGGAGAATCGGCATCTTGCCGAAACGTCACTGCAAACGCACATCAACACACTGCGCGCCTTCTTCGGGTGGCTGCATATCGAAGAGAAAATAAAAAAGAATCCCATGGCAAAAATCAAGTCGCTCAAGCTGGACAAGAAGGGTGCCCGCCAGGCGCTGACCGTTGAAGAACTGGAACGCCTGCGCGATGCCTGCCGGGGCTACCGCGAAAAGGCACTCGTGGAATTTCTGGTATCCTCCGGCTGCCGTCTGAGCGAGGTCGCGCAGCTCAGCGCTTCCGATCTTGACCTCATCGGCCGCACGGTGCGCGTCACCGGCAAGGGTGATAAGGATCGGCAGGTGTATTTTTCCGTTCGCGCCCGCCTGATGGTGCAGGAGTATATGGTATCCCGCAAGGGCGGCACCGGCTTGTTTGTGAGCAGTAAATCGCCCTACGAGCCGCTCAAGCCGCGTGCCATTCAGCGCATTGTACGCGCGATCAGCGAGAGGGCGGGACTGGAAAAACACGTTCACCCGCACCTGCTCCGGCATACGTTTGCGACCCATGCGCTCAACGGCGGCATGGACGTTACTGTAATTCAAAAACTGCTGGGGCATGAGGACGTATCGACTACGCAGATTTATGCGGAGATGTCGGACGAAACCATCAAGCACCAGTACAATAAATATGTCGCGGCGAACTAAGCCGCGGAAAGGAGCACATATGAAAATCAACGGAATCAAGGCACTGGACTACCAGTGCCAGGGCGACAGTCTGACGCTCGTGCTGTCCGAAACCGACTTTGAAACGGTGTCCGGTCTGAACACCGCGCTCATCGAGGTCCGCACGGATGACGGCGATTTGGTTGCGGCGCACGGCGGCTATGCGCTGCGTGCCATCACCTACGATAAGGACAAGCAGACCTACACCGCCATCTGCACCACGGCCGCCGATGACACGACCGCGCAGGCGATCTCGCAGTTAGTGTCTAAGGTGGAGGAACTGGAAACCAGCAACACCGCACTGGCGGCTCAGCTGGACTACATCAGTATGATGACCGATACGGAGGTGGCGTAAATGGCTAACTGGTTTGACCGCATCAAGAAGTATTACGATGCCGGTCTCTGGACCAAGAAAATGGTCGGCAATGCGGTGGTGAAGAAGAAAATCACCGCCGAGCAGTACAAGGAAATCACCGGCGAGGACTACAACAAGTAAGAATCACCGGAATTTTTACACTTGATAGGGCAGAAGCCCGGAAAGGACAACATTATGTATCCCAACAACATCTACATCAAGAACTATGCAACCATCAAGAAGTATCCCGGCGATATCGGCGTGCAGCTCGATCAGTATGACAATGCGCACGGTATCAAGCACAACGCACTGGCACGCGCCCAGTACAAGCACTGGCGCAGCGTGCAGACCGGCGTGCCGGAGCTGCTGAGCGTAGAGGACAAGCGTCTGCTGGGTATTTGATCATGCCGGCGGAAGTGATCACGGCGGCGCTCAGTCTGGTCGGAACACTCGTGGGAACGCTCGGCGGTATTGCGCTGAGCTCCAACCTGACCAATTACCGCATTGAGCAGCTGGAGAAGAAGGTGGAGAAGCACAACAACCTCATCACGCGCACGTATAAGCTCGAACAGGAGTTTGCCGTGATGGATGAGAAAGTGAAAGTGGCTAACCACCGCATTGACGATTTGGAGGATTTAGAACATGAAAGTTAATATTCCGGTACGCTTTCGCAATCCGTGGTTCTGGGTCGGCGTTTGCAGTGTGGCGATTACCGCCATCGGCGTGGATCCGCAGACGTTTACGAGTTGGGCGGCTGTGTGGAACGGTGCTGTTTCGGTGCTGTCTAATCCGGTGCAGCTTTGCACCATGTGTCTGGCTATCCTCAGCGTGTTTGTGGACCCGACCACGGCGGGCATTGGGGACAGTGAGCGGGCGCTCGAATATACAAAACCTAACAAGGAGGAAAAATAACATGGTACGTTATATCGGTACAAAACTTATTGAGGCTATTCCGGCACAGAAGGACGGTGAGGACGGTTACAAGGTCGTTTATCCGGATGGATACAACAGCTGGTCTCCGGCGGATGTTTTCGAACGTGCTTATCTGCCGCTTTCCATCAACACTCGCCTGAATACCGACAAGCCGAGCATTGGTCAGGAAATGGTCGATGATTTTATCGCACACATCGAGGTGCAGACGCTTGGTGACAAGACTACGGTCGTCCGTGCGGTGCTGCGCAATGGCTTCGAGCTCGTGGAAAGTTCCTCTTGCGTCAGCAAGGAGAATTACTCGGAAGAACTCGGCGCGCAGATCTGCATGAAGAAAATCAAGGATAAGGTTTGGTTCCTGCTCGGCTTCCTGCTCCAGACGGCCGTGCACGGCGTAAAGGAGTAAAGCATGCAGATCATCGAGACCAATCTTCCGACGAACGGCAGCTTCAAGCGCCGGAACAGCACGGATGAGATCATCCTGCACCACGCAGAAGCAAGCCATGCGAGCGTGGAGGAGGTCAATCGCTGGCACCTGGAACGCGGGTGGACCGGCATCGGCTATCATTTCTATATCCGCAAGGACGGCAAGGTGTACAGAGGCCGCCCGGAATGGGCGGTCGGCGCGCACGCGCAGGGCTGTAACAGCCGCGCGATCGGCATTTGCTGCGAGGGCAGCTATATGACCGAGACCATGCCTGCGGCACAGCTGAACGCGCTGAAAGAGCTGATCCGTGCCATGATGGCGAAATACCCCGGCGCAAAGCTGTTACGGCACAAAGATGTAAACTCCACCGACTGTCCGGGTACGAATTTCCCGTGGGCAGAAGTGCAGAAGTACAACACCGAAACCACGGCAAAGAAGGAGGAAACCAAGATGACAGACAAGGAATTTGCGGCACATGAAGAACGCTATCAGGCGGAAAAGGCCAACCAGAAGCCGCATCCGTATGCTGCCGAGGCCTGGCAGGCGGCGACAGACGCCGGTATTATGGACGGTACCAAGCCGCAGAGTCCGCTGACGCGTGAACAGCTTGCGGTGATTTTACAGCGTTTAGGTCTGCTCGGAAAGGGCGTGAAGTAAATGGGACTGGGTTCTATGCTGGCGGGCGCTGTTAAGGCGGCAGCTGCAGCGGCAAAGGCAAGCAAGAGCAGCTCCGGTGGCTCGTCCTCGGGCAGCTCGTCGGGTTCTACCAGTTCGAGCGGATCCTCGTCCTCTGGCTCGTCCGGCGCTTCGATGGCGGCAACCGGCAAGGGCGGCAGCTACTCTATCGGCTCGGACAAGGGCAAGGATTTTGTTTCGAGTGCTGCTGCAGGCTCGACCATGAAAGGCTCGGACGGCTCGACATGGACCAAGAACAGCGACGGCACGACCACCATCAGCAAGGGCGGCCAGACGTTCACCTACGGCGGCGCTTCCGGCACCGGCGGCTCGGGCGGGAGCAGCTCGGGCGGCGGCTCGTCCGGCAGCGGTACTTATACGCCGCTCGGCTCACATAATGACCAGACCATCAAGGACACGAGCGTGGAGGATTCCGCGCAGATGGCGGCAATCAAAAAACGCTATGCGGAGGCACAGGCGCGCGGTGACACTGCGGCTATGAAATCCGCCCATGCGGACGCCGAGGCGCTGCGTGCGCAGTACGGCTATTCCGGCGGCTCGGACGGCTCGGACTACATCGGCAAGGGCTATGTGAGCGGCAACGTACTGGGCAAGCAGATGAGCAATCAGCTTAACAGCGGCTTTGACGCCTATAAGAAGTACATGGAGGACGCTGCGGCACAGCAGCAGGCGGCGCTCAAGGCCAAGGTGGATAGCGCGGTCGCCAGCCTGAACGGTCAGAAATACGACGTGAAGAAGCAGACCGAGGCCAACAATGCCGCTGCGGAAAAGGCGTATATGCAGAGCATTAAGCCCGGCGGCTCGAACGCGGAAACCCTTGCGGCAAACGGTTTGCTGACAAGCGGACTTACCGAGTCCAGCCAGATCAGCGCGGGCAACGCCTACCAGAACGCACTGAACAGCAACGCGACTACGCAGACCGAGACGCTCGCCAAGATCGAGCAGGCCATTACACAGGCACAGCTTACCGGCGATATTGAGGCGGCAAACGCGCTTGCCAATCTCTATAAGGAGATTGCCGCCAAGGGTTACGAGAATACCCAGAACATCGTTGCGGCAAACCAGTGGGGTCAGCAGTTTGGTCTTTCGCAGGCCGAGCTGACGGGTACTTACAATGGAACCCAGACGCTTGCCATGCGGCAGTATGAGCTGCAGAAGCAGCAGGTGCAGCAGGAGCTTGAAGCAGGCAAGATCGACATGGAGACGGCACGCAAGCAGATTGAGTATATCAATGCGCAGATTGCGTACATGCAGGCTCAGACTACCGGTCAGAACCTTTCCAACAAGTATTCTCAGTGGCAGCTTAACCAGCTTTAACTACGCCAGAAGGCGGCGATTTTCGCCGCCTTCTCTCTTTAGGAGGTTACTATGGGCAGTTTTTACGATGATTTTAAGAAAAAACAGAACAAGAGCCAAAACAAACCTACGCTGATTAAGGTTCCGCAGGTTGCACCGAAAAGCAATGATCGCCGTGCGACAGCGGCGCGCAACCGGGAGCAGCAGCGCGTGCAGGCTCACGGCGGACAGACGCAGACCACCCAGCGCGTGAACACCCAGCAGCGGACAACGGTGCGGCAGAATACATCTGCCGGATCATCGCAGAGGAGCACGCCGATTGTACAGAGAACGCAGAGCACACAGCAGAATTCGTTCGGCCTGAGAAGTCCTCAGCAGCTGCTGAACAGTGCACAGAGTTCCAGCATTGCGAATGTGAACCGGTTTTCTGCCAAGCAGGCCGCACAGCAGAGACGCAATCCGCGGCAGAACGTATCTACAGCCACTAAGAGCAGCGGAGACGGCAACCCGACGCTGACGCAGTTACTCAAAAATTCCATGGACTGGCATACGACCAGTGACCCGAACAGGAAGGCGCAGTTGCACGCGCAGAACGACTCCCTGCGGCGCAAGCTCGGTTACGAGTACAACCCGCAGACCGGCGCTTCTTATGATAAGTACGGGCACGAAATGACCGCCGGTGTACGCATGGCATACGGCAGCAAGCCGACCGAACGGCTGAATCAGGCGACACAGCTGCTGCATACCTCCGGCGTGATGGGTAAGACAGACAAGGCAACCGTCTACCCGACCGCCATGCAGGCGGCACAGGGACTGGATGAGGACTATTTCAGCGGCCAGACCGGCTACAATGCACACAAGACGATGCATGACCTGTTTAACCGCTCGGATGAGACGTGGAGCAGTGAGGACACGCAGAGCCGCGACAGGGCACGTCAGGAGCTTACCGATGAGATGGGCCGCATTATGAAGCGGTACGGCCTTACCTATCAGCCGCGCGACAACGCGGATGATATCATGAACCGGCTGAAAGCCGCCGGTGCGGACGAGCAGACGCTTGCGTATGTGCAGGAAAACATTGACCTGCGGCACGCGGCGGACCGTCTCGGCAACGGCATGGAGGCGATTGGCAAGCGGTGGATCGCTTCGCTGCCGTCCCTCGTGGACACCTCGCGTCAGGTGAGCGCGAACCTGGCGGAGAGCCGCCAGAACGAGGAATACCGCCAGCTTGAGGAGCAGGAGCAGACGCTTGAACTCACTCTGCAGGGCATGAACAGCACGGCGGCAGACGGCTCGGTTCCGGCAGATTATCAGGCTGTCTACGATCAACTGCAGGAGGTTAAAAAACGCAAGAACGAGCTGACCGTAAACAAAGGCGTAGACCCGAACAAATGGTCTCAGCGCATGCTGCGCGAGGCGAACGAGGCACAGGCAAACGCCGAGGCCGGTTTAGCGCCTGCGCCGCGCTGGCTGACCGAACAGGGCATTTCCCTTGCGGGCAATGCGCCGGTGATGGCGGCAAGTGCGATTCCGGGCGTTGGTCCGGCGGTCGGCTCGCTCGTGATGGGCGCGCAGGCGGCCGGTCAGCGCTCATTTGAGCTGAATGAGCGCGGGATCGGCGCGCGGGAGTCGCTGACGCGAGGGTTGACCTCGGGTGCGATCGAGGCGGCAACCGAAAGACTGCCGCTCGGTCAGATGAGCAAGATCCTGCACTCCGGCGGCGTGAATGCCGTAAAAAATATCCTCATCCAGATGGGTGAGGAGGCGACAGAGGAAAGCGCAAGCTATTTCCTCAACTATGTTGCGGATAAGGCGGCGCAGGATCCGGACGCAAAGTTCAGCCTGCAGGAGCTTGCCCAGAGCGCCGCGGGTGGCGCGTTCGGCGGTCTGGTGTTCGGCGCGGCGGGCGCGCTCGGTTCGAGAGCGGCAACAGATACGGAGCGTATGAATGCCGCTGATGCATACGATTACAATCAGGTGCAGCAGCTTGTACAGCTCGACAGCGAGCTGCAGGCGGCGCTTAAGCTGCCGGAAGGACCTATTCGGGAACGTGCGGTGCAGACCGCGCAGGATAAGATGGTAAACGCGCTGACCGATATGCAGCGGCAGAATGCGGCACGGAGTGCTGAGCTGACTGCGAATTATGACGCGGATCTGCAGAATCATCTTGATCTGCAGGAAAAGGCCGAGACAGCACAGTACCTGCAGGAGCAGGAAAACAGAGCGCTCAATCAGCGTGCGGCGGTACAGGCGATGCAGCAGATGGATACTCAGACGCAGAATAATGTTATCGACCTGCAGGACCGGCTGAACAATGCTTGGACGGAACTGCAGGAGCTCGATCAGGGAGACGGGCGGCTCTCGGTGGCCGAAATGCAGCGCCGTAATCAACTGATGGACGAAATCCGTCAGTTGAACGCACAGCTGAATGAGCAGGGAGTGAAGACCGGCGCTGTTATGCCGGAAATCCAGCAGAATGACATGATCCGCACGGCAGACCGCGGAAACGTGGGCGAGGTGCTGAACCAGAATCCGGACGGCAGTTACAATGCGTTTTTCCGAAACAACGAGACCGGCGAGGAAGGTATTCACCGCGTCGAAGCCGAGAACGCACAGCGGATCGCAGAACCGGGCACCTATGAGGTGGCAAGCGAGCAGCAGCGCGCCGCCGCTGCTGAGGAAGCGCTGAATCCGTCGCTCGACGACTCGGAATATCAGCTTGAATATGAGCAGCAGAGCCAGCCGGAGCAGCCGAAGCCGCTCGGCAACTATGAGAGGTACGGCAAGACTACGCAGAAGGCGGCACAGGAGCTGCAGGAGCAGCTGAACAGTCAGCACTCGTTTGTCTATGAGGCGGACGAACAGGCGGCACGCCGTGAACAGCACAGCGAGCTGCGCGGGCAGTATGAGCTTGCACAGCCGGTACGCCGCCAGCTTGAGAAATTTAAGAATAACCATCCACTCAGCGACAAGGACAACAGCTTACTGCAGGGCGCGCTGCTCAACGGTGCAACGGACAAGTTCTCGCAGGCGGACGATCCTGCGGCCGTTATGCATATGTACCAGCTGATGCAGGAGGAGCAGCGCCTTATGCAGCCGCTGCGGGAGTATGCACAGGCCCGTCGAGACGCTCTCAGCTTAAGCGCGGAAGAAATGGCTGACGCGATTGCAGAGAAAGCAAAGGACAAGCGCATTCCCGGCGCTTACAGCCGTGAGACGATGGAGCGCAACAGTTATGATATTTTCGGCAAGGAAAACCGCCAGTACGCCGAAACACTCAACGAGCAGTATTTTACGCCGGTGCACAAGGCGGTTGCAGACCGGACACAATACATCAACACGGTAAAGGACCGGATCGCAAAGCTGAATTTAAGCAAGCACGAAAGCGCACTTGTGCAGATGATGCTGGAAGGTGAGAACGGTGCGGCTGCGGACTATATCGCGGCGAAGAAAATCAAGGTAACGAGCAAGCTGCAGGAACGTGTCGCAAACGGCGTTGCGGAATTCCGCGCCATTTACGACGATATGTACAACAAGCTCTGCGATACCCTGATTGCAAACGGCATGTGGGACAGTGTGCCGGGATACCTCAAGGACTATGCGCCGCATTTTACTGTAGACAAGCCGGACACCAAACTTGCGCGCGTGCTGTACAAATTCGGCATTAAGCCGGACAGTACGCTCAATCTTCCGACTCCGATTGCCGGCATTACAGACGACCGCAACCCGGGTAAGAAGTGGTTCGGCAACCTGCTGCACCGAAACGGTGAACTGACGGAGTTTGACGCGGTGGCCGGTTTTGATCGATATGTAGAGACGGCCGGCGACGTTATCTTTCTGACGGACAGCATTCAGAACCTGCGTACACTTGAGGATGCAATCCGGTATCGGCTTTCCGATGACGGAACCAGGCAGAAAATCAACGAGATTCGCAAAGACCGCACGCTGGATCCACTCGAACGCCACCAGCAGACGCAGGACGTTTACGACAAGAATGTTGATGACACGAAAAAGCTGCTTGACCAGAAACACGCGGGCATGGGCGGCTATGTTGCCAATCTGCACGAGTATATCAATAACCTTGCAGGAAAGAAAGCCCGCGCGGACCGTGGCTGGGAGGAAATGCTCGGACGCCAGATGTACAACGTGGCAAAGAATGTTGAGGGTAGAGTGGCGGCGAATATGATCGCGCTGAACCCCGGCTCGTGGATCACAAACTTTATTCCGCTCACACAGGCTGCCGGTGAGGTGAGCACGCCGAACCTGCTGCGTGCGGCTTACGACACGGTAAAGAGTGCGATTCGGGACGATGGTTTTACGGATGGTTCGGTATTTTTGACCAACCGTGAGGGCACGCAGATGCTCGACCGGACGCTGACGCGCAAGGTCTCCGATCTGGCCGGAATGCCGATGGAGGCTATCGACCATTTCACGGCCAACATTGTGACGCGCGGCAAGTACCTCCAGAACATTGCAGACGGTATGACGGTAAACCAGGCGTTTGAAAATGCCGATGCGTTTGCTTCTAACCTGATGGCGGACCGCTCCAAAGGTGCACAGCCGACAGCATTTAATGCCGTCAACCCGATTCGCAAGATGTTTACCATGTTCCAGCTGGAGGTCAATAACCAGCTGAGCTACTTAGCAAAGGATCTGCCGAGGGCCAAGCAGAACAAGGCTGCGCTTGCATGGTCGTACACTAAGATTTTTGCCGGTGCTTATCTGTTTAATCAGGTATACCACCAGCTGACCGGCCGTGATTCGGCGCTTGACCCTATCGGCATGATCGCGGATGCGTTCGGCTTTGATCCGCTGGATGATGACGACAAGGATAAGAAGAAAAAGTCCGGCGTGGACATTGCGCTTGACCTCGGCGAAAATGTTGCGGAACAGATTCCGTTTGTGGGAGGCCTGCTTGGCGGCGGCCGTGTGCCGATCTCCTCGGCCTTCCCGGATTTCGGCAAGCTGAAAGAGGAATATGAGAACGGCTACGACAACAAGCGCATTGCGCTTGACGCGGCAAAGAGCGCGGCCAACTCGGCGGCGTACCTGCTGCTGCCGTTCGGCGGCGGTGCTGTAAAGAAGGCGCTTGAGGGCGCGGCAACCGTATATGCGGGCGGCAGCTACAGTCTGGACAAGAACGGCGAGAAGATCCTGCAGTTCCCGCAGTACGGCCAGAGTCCGAGAGATTGGGCGCAGGCTATGCTGTTCGGCAAGTCGTCGCTGCAGGGCGCGCAGAATTGGGCGGATGATGATTACCAGAGCCTTAATGCGGACGAGACAAAGGCGTTTGATGAATTGCGTCAGCACATGAACTGGTTCAAGGACGAAAACGGGAACACCATTGACAATTCCGAGGCGGTGTTTGCGGCTATTAAGGCTATGCGTGCCATTACGGACGAGATGAAAGAAAAGTACCCGGACGATTACACGGCGATTGCTGCAGGCAAGAAACGCGAAATGCTGTTTAACGACAACGATCTGAATGAGATTCAGAAAAAGTATCTTGACCGTGAACTGATCGGCAGTTCGGTCGGTGCGTCCGGCGACTACTCCTCCCGGGATATGTTCGACATCAGCCAGAAGGTGCGCGAGGCCCGTCAAGATGATGCGATGGAGGCACTCAAACACGGAATTTCCGTTGATGAGTTTGCAAACTGGGACGGCATTATCGAGGAAACGCTTGCGGATAACGAAGTAGATGCAAAGGATTTTGTCGAAGGACAGAATAACGAGCTGTACAAAAAGAATGAGGCACTTTTGGCAATCCTTAACGAGTACGGTAACAGCGGCGAACACACGGACGCGGAAAAGAACGCGTTTGCGGACTATCTGCTGATCTCTGCTATGGAGGACAGCGACAAGGAACGCTGGGACGAGGTAAAGGGTACGGTAAACGCGACCGACTTTGTGAAGTTTGCAAGCGACATGACGACGTACAACAAGGAGTACAAAGGTTCCGGACTGAGCAAGAGCGACGCTATGCAGTCGATCCTTGACGGTTACAAGAACCTTTCCGACACGCAGAAGGACGCGCTTTTTGGCGTGTACAGCGACAGTGCGTCCGGCAATGCGTTCCATATCTCCAAGTATGAGGAGGCTATTAAGGGCAATTCGTTCTACTCTTACCTCAAGGACGCAGGCAAGAAGGAGCTGCGCTCACTGCTCAACAGCTACGAGAAACATGTGGCGGATAACGCCAAGCTGGACGGCTGGGAGGCCAAGGCGGCCGTTGCCAAGGAGGCCGGTATTTCGCCGGGCATTTACGCGTTGTTCCAGGTCGCGCTGCAGGAGGCGGACACGGACGGCAAGGGATTGAGCCAGGCAAAGGCCAAGGCGGCCGTTGAGTCGGTCGGCGGTCTGACACAGGCACAGAAAGCGTATTTGTGGCAGAGCGCAAACAAGAGTTGGAAAAAGAACCCCTACGGCTCGGCGACGGTTTCCGAGTATAAGTATGCAGGCGGCGAGTTCGCAAACCCGGTTGAGGGCGGAACGATCTCAAGTAAGTTCGGTCCGCGTGACACGTTCGCTACAAGCAACGGTGCCTCGTCCTCGCGTTGGCACAAGTCCATTGACATTGCCGCGCCTGCCGGTACGGCGATTAAGTCGGTTCAGGGTGGCAAGGTAACCGCGAACGGCTGGGTTTCCGGCTATGGATGGACGATTGAGGTAAAGCATGATAACGGGTATGTGAGCATGTACCACCACATGCAGAATCAGAGCAGTGTTGCGGTCGGCACGGAAGTAAAACAGGGGCAGACGATCGGCAACGTCGGCAGTACCGGCAATTCGACCGGTCCGCACCTTGATCTGACGATCACCAAGGACGGCACGCCGGTGGATCCTGCGTCGCTGATTGGCGATTACAAGAACGCAAAGACGGGGTATGTTTACGAGGGTTCGCCGGTTTATACGCAGCTGTCCTCGGCGGCAAGCAAGAGCAAAAAGAGTTCCGGCGGGTCGAGTAGGTCGAGTGGCGGAAGCAGTTCCGGCGGTTTGAAGCAGCTTAAGGGACTTAGTGGTTTGAAAGGATTGGGATTCTGATAAGAAAATGAGAAAGCGCCGTCGGTTGACGGCGCTTTTTTTGTCGTTTTGTAAACCTATAACATTTTATGCTTTGACAGCAGCAGTTGCAGCTGGTTTCCGGCGCTACCACACGCGCGTCCAGCATGATCGGATCAACGACCTCTACGACTGCAGTCGGCTTGTTGCTGTCAGGCCGCAGCTGCACATCACGGCCGTCCTCGATATACTGCGAAGAAAAGATGCGCGCGCCGCCTTCGCCGCCGAACAGTACAACACGTTTGTCAAATACCGCCAGACCGTCCACGATACGCGGACGACCGATTACGCAGCTGATTTCACATTCAATGCGATAGAAAAAGCGGATATCAACGCTGTAGAAACCTCGATTAAACTGAATCCGCTCAACATCAATGGAAACACAGAGCAGTTCCGCTGCACGCGGCTTCACAGATGCAATGCCGCCGGCATTGATCAGCTCCTGCGCATCGCGGGTGAGATACACGCGAATGTCACGCAGGCACTCCTTACTGCGGCAGGAGTCATAAACCTTTTTGGTGTGGACGCAGACCGCTTCGCGGAAGCCGCCTGCACTGTTGCCGTTATTGCCGCCGATAGGACCCGGGCAGCAAACTTTTTCAGCCATGTATATTACCTCCAAACAAAAATTGAAGCAACTTCAGTATCAATCTATTCGGAGATTTTCCGGGGTGTTACATTAAGAAGTCCCTCTGTACCTTCAATACAGGGGGACTTCCGTCAAAGAGGGAGGGGGGGGGCTGCTTTATACGTCCATCCAGACGCCTCCGGCCTTATGGCTGCGCACACAGGCATCGACAAAGCGAACGCCGAGCACGCCGTCCTCCACAGTCGGAAAGGTGTCGGTCGTGTTCTCACGACCTGCCTTGCGATCGGAGAGCACATTGCAGAACGAACGGTAAATATTCGAGAACGCCTCGATAAAGCCTTCATTATGGCCTGCACCGACGCGGGAAAGCCGCGTGCTGGCATCGAGCAGATAGTCTGCACCGGCGGACAGCCGCTGACTCGGCTGGCTGCGCGGCGTGTAGATCAGGTGGTCGCAGTCGGTCGCGGTCCATTCGAGCGAGCCTTCGGTGCCGATGACGTAGATGCCGCTGTCACACTCGTGTCCAATCGCAATCTGGGATGCCCAGAGAGTACCGGTTACGCCGCCCCCGAAATCCATCAGCACGTTTACATTGGTATCGAGCGGCAGATCACGCGGATAGGTATCCATCATCGCCAGCACGCGCTTGACGTGCAGACCGGTAAACTGCGTTACCATCTGCTCTGCATGTGTGCCGAGATCGTTTGCACACAGCGAGGAACCGACCTTTTTCGGCTGAAAACGCCATGCCGAGGTGTCCACCTTGCCGTCAACCGCACCGGAAATGACCCAGTCCTCCGGATGCTGCACGCGGACGTGCAGAATATCGCCGATTACACCTGCGCGAATCATCTCACGCGCCTGACGGATGAGCGCATAGCCGGTGTACGAATACGTTATGCCGAACAGAAGACCGCGCTCCTCTGCAAGGCGGGCAAGTTCCTCGGCTTCCTCAGTGCGGAGCGCAAGCGGCTTGTCGCATATAACGTGGATGTCATGCTCAAGAAAGCACTTTGCAATCTCGTAATGCGTATCGTTTGCCGTCATGATGGAGACAAAATCAATACCGTCCTCACGCGCGGACTCCTTGTCTGCCATTTCGTGAAAATCCGCATACACGCGGCTGGTGTCAGGCAGGTGATACGCCTCAGCGGTCGCGCGGTTCTTATCCATGCTGCGGGAGAAGCAGCCGCAGACCAGCTCGGCGGAATCGTCCAGCATAGCGCCCCAGCGGTGGAATTTGCCGATGTATGAACCAAGCCCGCCGCCAATCATACCAAATTTCAGCATAAATAATTACTCCTTACATTTTACATATCAAAGTTTACGACCTCTACCGTTCCTGAGGTCTGTGATGCGATGCTTGAGGTGCTCCTGACCGATAAAGCCGCCCGCACTGATGATACCTGCCGAAATCGTTTTCTTCTCCATGATCCGTGCCTCCTTTTTGTTCTTCGTGGCGCTCTTTATGCCTCTATTATAGAACAAAATTACACAGAGTCACGTCAGGAAATTAACCTATTCTGTGCAGAAATTAACATCAGAAGTTTATGGAGCGGAATTTACTCGGCGTCATTTTCTCGCGGCTGCGGAATACGCGGGAAAAGTGGCTTGCGCTGTTGAAGCCGCTCTGCTCGGCGATCTGCTCGATGGAGAGCGCCGAACCGGTCAGCAGCACCTTTGCGTGACGCAGACGCTGCTCCTGCAGATAATCATGCGGACGGAAGCCGATGTACCTGGCAAAACAGCGAATGAGATGCGTGACACTTACATGGCACAAATCGGCAAGTGTTTCGAGCGTGACCTCTTCCTAGAAGTGCTCAGCGATATACTCGACCGCCGGACGAATCACCTCGGGAATATCCGGCTTGGTGTCCGGCGCGGCAAGACAGCACAGCACGGATTGGACGCCGACCGAAATGCGGTGCTCATTGTACACCTGCTTGTCACCGTAGTAGAAAATCTGCTCAAAATACGGGAGAATCTCATGATTCCCATCAAAGCAGATGCCGGTGCCGCCGGTCAGCAGCCGGACATAAGCCGCGCTTTCGCCGCTGGAAAAGTGAAACCAGAGGAGTTCGGTCGACCCGGTGACGTAATACCGGTGGGGAAGGCGGCAGTCTATGGTAGCGTCCGTACTGGATAAGGTACTACAGATGCTCCCGCGCAAACGGAGATGGAATGGTAAAGTCCACACGCGACGAGAGCAGCAGGCCTTTGTCGGGTGGTTTCACAGGCATCACCTTCATGAGAGTATACAAAAATTATAATGTGGATTTGCTCAAAGAGTAAGAGCCTATCCGGCAGATTGCCTGAAATGTACATGGAAAACAAAACAGGGAAATTAACCCATCAAATCCTCATCGGTGACGAAAAACTCGTTGTCGAGTTCCGCGCACCGGCGGTCTAGCTCAGAGGTCGTGCCGAGCGTGCGGCGCACGGCATCGTACTCGGCTTTCGCGCGGTTGTTTACCTTGCCGGTTCGCGTTGCGCGGATGAGCAGGTTTTTCGGGGTATCGAGCGGCGAAATATACTCAACGACAGACACCTTGTAGCCTTCGGCTTCCAGTTTGAGCGCACGCATGCTGTCGGTCAGCACATCGTTAAAGCGCGCCTTGAATACGCCGAATTTGGTCAGCGGCTCGAGTCCGGGCATGGTGTACTGATCGAGCAGTTCCTTGTGGCAGCACGGCACGCACGCGATGTATTTCGCCTTGGCGCGGATTGCCGTACCGAGCGCGAGGTCGGTCGCAATATCGCACGCGTGCAGCGAAATCACAGCAGTAACGTTTTTCGGCGGCTGATACGTCCGCAGATCCGCACAGATGAATGTCATGTTGTGGTAGCCAAGACGCTTCGCCATCGCACGGCTCTCGTCAATAACGTGCTCCTTGATATCCACGCCGATAACGCGGCAGCGACGATGCAGCACCTCGTGGATATAGTAATTCATGACAAAGCTGAGGTAGGACTTGCCGCAGGCGCAGTCCAGCAGCACAATTTCGTCGCTGTCATCCTGCTCGAACATCGGCGCAACCAGTTCGACGTAGTGGTCGATCTGATTGTACTTGCGGATCATGTCGTTTTTCAGCTTGCCGTCTGCGGTTAGGATGCCGATCTCGCGCAGCAGCGCCGCCGCCTGATCGACACGAATGAGGTACTGCCGGCCGCTGTCGAGCAGCGGATTGGCGGCAGCCGCCTTTTCCTCGGCGGTCGCTTCGCGCTCGGCCTGCTTCATCTGCACGCCGCGTGCCGTCACGGACAGCGTAACAACCGTGCTGCGCTCGGTGTAGGTGAGCACGCTCTCGTCGTATTTCTCGGCCTGCTCGGCAAAGAAGGTACAGAATTCAGCCGCGTCTACGCGGCGGTCGCTGCCCTGAAAATGCAGCGTGTAGTCCTCGTCCGCGCGGGACAGCTTTGCGTCAAATTTCTTTTTGCCGGAAACCAGAGTACAGTCTGCCTGCACAAAAAAATCGCGGTTTTTGGTCAGCCGCGCTGAAATGCCTGCCAGCAGCAGCTTGAGCTTCGCGGAATCTCCCTTTTGCATGGATGT
This sequence comes from Butyricicoccus sp. AF18-9LB, assembly GCF_027684505.1. Lineage (NCBI taxonomy): Bacteria > Bacillati > Bacillota > Clostridia > Eubacteriales > Butyricicoccaceae > Butyricicoccus > Butyricicoccus sp. AF18-9LB. The sequence continues at coordinate 15,433 of NZ_JAQCWA010000027.1, read as the reverse complement.
CACAACCTTTATTGTAATGTTTTTGTTTTAGTATAGCACAACGGAAAGCATTTCCGCAATTCCAAAGTATAATTTGTGGAAACGAGTGAGATAATATTACCGAAATCACAAAAGGAGGTCATTCTCTATGAGTAACGATCGCTGCAACAAGTCTATCCACTGCACGGTGGAGCAGTGCGCAAACCATTGTCCGACCGCTTCTTACTGTGCGCTGGACAGCATTACCGTTGGCACGCACGAGGCTAATCCAACGGTGGATCAGTGCACCGACTGTAAGTCCTTCCAGCGAAAGTGCTGCTGATTTCCCCTCGCAATGCCGAAAAGGGAGCCGGATTTGTCCGACTCCCTTTTCGAGTGTACTTATATAATAATTGAGAATGGAGACACCCACCGCAGTGGGCGTCCAGCGAGCAACCGCCGCAGGCGGCTCTTAGCGAGTCGGAATGGAAAATCGAGAATTATGGTATCGCACGAAGGGAGATAATTGAATACCGTCCGAGGGACGGTAAATGGAATAAGCATGAGATTCAATTTGAAGTTCATGCTCCATCCTCTATCTTCAATTCTCCATTTTAAGTTCGGGCATCACCACATGCCGCATGGTCAAGTAGCACGCCAGACCGCCGATGCAGTTGGACACCGGCTCTGCCGCAAATACGCCGCTCACACCGAGATTCCAGCAGTACGGCAACAGCAAAGTCAGGGGCACAACAATGAACGCCTTGCGCAAAAGCGAAAAGAACACCGCGTATTTCGCCCGGCCCAGCGCGCGGAACGTACTCTGACCGGCATACTGGAACGCCATCATCACAAAGCCGAAAAAGTAAATGTGCAGCGCCGGAACAGCCGCCGCGACCAGTTCCGCGTCCTGATTGAAAATGCGGATGAACAGGGCAGGAAAGAGAGAGACCAGCATCCAGACAAGCATGGTGTACCCGATAGCAATCTGCGTCATAAACCGGATAGCGTCCCGGGTGCGCTTGTACAGACCGGCGCCGTAGTTGTAGCTGATGGCGGTAGATGCACCATCCGCGATGGCGAGCACCGGCGTCTGTGCGATCTGGCGCACGGAGTTAAGTACGGTCATGACGCTGATGTACAGGTCTCCGCCGAAACCGCGCAGCATGGAATTGCACGCCACCTGCACGAGCATATCCGTAAACGACATGACAAAGCTGGCGATGCCGAGCACGGTAATGCGCTGGATACAGTGCCAGTCCGGACAGAAACCGCGGAAATCCAGCTTTAACTCGGCTTTTTTGCCGGTTAAAAACTTGACAACCCATGCAGCAGACAGAAACTGCGACAGTACGGTTGCGATAGCAGCGCCGCGCACGCCGAGGTGCAGTGCGAAAATGAAAATCGGGTCGAGCACGATGTTGGCTGCCGCGCCGAGCGCCACGGTGAGCATGCCGGTTCGGGCAAAGCCCTGACAGTTAATGTATGGATTGAGACCGAGCGACAGCATGACGCACAGCGTACCGAGCAAGTAAATCACGATGTACGAGGACGCATACGGGTACGTTACCTCACTGGCGCCGAACAGGTACAGCAGCGGGCGATGGAACGCGATGCCGAGCACGGTCAGCACGGCACCGCTCAGCAGCAACATAAAGCCGGCGTTGACCATGATGCCTTGTGCGCCTTCACGGTTGCCTTTGCCGCGCGCCATCGCGCAGAGCGGAGCACCGCCCAGTCCGAACAGATTGGCAAACGCGGTAATGAGCGTCACAAAAGGGAAGCACAAGCCGATACTCGCCAGCGCAAGCGTGCCCTCGCCGGGGATCTTGCCGATATAAATACGGTCTACAATATTATACAGCAGATTGAGCAGCTGCGCGATCAGCATCGGTGTGGCCACCGCAAGTATCCTGCGGCGGATGCTGCCCTGAGAAAAGTCGATTTGCTGCAAACGAATACAGTCCTTTCAAAATCAGAAAAAGCAGGGAGAAGTCCAAGCTTCTCCCTGCTTTATTGTATCACTGCTGCTGATTTTCGTCAAGAATCCAGCAAAATCAGTGCGCGGTACAGCATTTCGCACGCTGTTCGGCGGTCGAGCGGGTGTTCTGGGTTCTGTGCCTGTGCAGCGGTGAGTACGGAGGCGCGTTCCAGCCGAGCGATTGCCGGCTGTGCCCAATCCTGCGGAGAATGGTCGGACATCGACCAAGCGTACTGCACACCGCTCAGCGTGCCGTCAAGCAGGTGGTCGAGCACCACGCCTGCCTCGGCCGTTGTGATGGTTTTCTCGCCGCGAATCTCACTCACGCCGGAGACGGTCGCGTAGCCGCTGACCAGTCCGTTTGCGGCTGCGGCGCTGATATATGGCTTGGCCCACGCGGAAAGTCCGCTGTCATCCGCAAAGTCGGTCTGGTCTGTCGGTTCAACGGACAGGTCTGCCGCGGCGGCTGTCATGGCGATGAACTCACTGCGTGTTACCGGTCGGTTGGGATGGAAAAACGCACAGCTGCCGATGGTTTCTCCGGTCATTACACCCTTTTGCGATAGATAGATCGCCGCGTAATGCGCCGGATCACCGTCCATGTCCGAGTAGGTGAGTCCGGTCTTATTCTTTTTAATTTCAATCGTGATAGCGGCAGGCTGCGCTGTATTGCCCTCGGCGTCCACGGCGGTATAGCGAAAGCTGTCGCGTCCGGCTTTGCGGCCCGGTGTGTAATATAAGGTACTGCCCTCGATCTTCGCTGTGCCCAGCCGCGGCTTTTCGGTAAGCTGATAGAGCACTACGTCGTTATCTGCGTCGGTCGCGGACAGTTCAGCCTCCACGGCGATATCCACGCAGGTCTGCGCCGTGACCGGCTGCACCACCGGTGCATTGTCCGCCGCCTGCGCGGTTACGGCGGCAGCGCCGATCAGTCCCGCATAGGCGAGCACGGTTGCGAGCAGCACCGCAATGATGCGAATCTGCCTGTTTTTCAAAATCCTTCACCCTTTCCGGTCGTTTCTTCTATCGGAAAGTATGCACGCGGCTGTCAAATTTTATACCGGATCGGCAGAATTCCGGTTCGTGTATGTTTTCTTCCTGTCGGGGAACGGAAAATTCCGCAAAAGCCCTTGCCGAAAACGCAGAAATGTGGCATAATTCTATTATATATACATTGGGAAAACAGAAAGGAGATTGGCGATGGAAAATCATCAGCTTGTTCTGGTGCTCGACTTCGGCGGTCAGTACAATCAGCTGATTGCACGACGCGTCCGCGAACATAATGTTTACTGTGAGGTCAAGCCCTATAAGACCTCGATTGAGGAGATCAAGGCGCTCAATCCGATCGGCATCATCTTTACCGGCGGTCCGAACAGCGTTTACGAGGAAAAGTCCCCGAAGTGTGATCCGGCTCTGTTCGAGTTGGGCGTACCGGTTCTGGGCATCTGCTACGGCTGTCAGCTTATGGCGCACACCCTTGGCGGCGAGGTAACCGCAGCACAGGAGGACACCGCGCGCGAGTACGGCAAGACCGAAACCTTCTACAACACGGACTGCAAGCTGTTCAAGGGTCTGCCGGAGCAGGGTATTTCCTGGATGAGCCACGGCGACTACATGGCAAAGGTGCCGGAGGGCTTCGAGCTGGTCGCTCACACCGATATGTGCCCGACCGCTGCCATCGCTGACGAGAAGCGCGGCTTCTACGGCGTACAGTATCATCCGGAGGTAAACCACACCGAGAACGGCTCGCTTATGCTGAAGAACTTCCTGTATGAAGTCTGCCATGCAAAGGGCGACTGGACCATGGGTGACTACAAGAACAGCTCCATCAAGGCCATCCGCGAGAAGGTCGGTGACGGCAAGGTTCTGCTGGCGCTGTCCGGCGGCGTTGACTCCTCGGTTGCAGCTGCTCTGCTGGCTGAGGCAGTAGGCAATCAGCTGACCTGCGTATTCGTAGACCACGGTCTGATGCGCAAGAACGAGGGTGATGAGGTTGAGGCAGCTTTCTCCAAGTGGGACATCAACCTCATCCGCATGAACGAGGAAGAGGCGTTCCTCGGCGCTCTCAAGGGTCTGACCGATCCGGAGGACAAGCGCAAGGCCATCGGTGCACAGTTCATCCGCACGTTTGAGAAGATGGGCAAGCAGATTGGTGAGCAGGTCGGCAAGATCGACTATCTGGCACAGGGCACCATTTATCCGGACGTGATCGAGTCCGGCAAGGACGATGCCGCTGTCATCAAGAGCCACCACAACGTAGGCGGTTTGCCGGATTTTGTGGACTTCAAGGAGATCATCGAGCCGCTGCGCATGCTGTTCAAGGACGAGGTTCGTCAGCTCGGCTTTGAGCTTGGTCTGTCTGAGCAGCTGGTTATGCGTCAGCCGTTCCCGGGGCCGGGTCTCGGCATCCGTATTACCGGCGAGATCACTAAGGAGAAGTGCGACATTCTGCGTGAGGCAGACGCAATCTTCCGCGAGGAGATCGCAAATGCAGGTCTGGACAAGGAGATCAACCAGTATTTTGCAGTTCTGACCAACACCCGCACCGTAGGTGTTATGGGCGACAGCCGCACCTATGATTACGCACTCGCGCTGCGCGGCGTAACCACCAGCGACTTCATGACCGCTGACTGGGCGCGCATTCCGTATGAGGTGCTTGATAAGGCTTCCAGCCGTATCGTAAACGAGGTTGTCGGCGTAAACCGTATTGTGTATGATATTACCAGTAAGCCGCCGGCTACGATTGAGTGGGAATAATTTCAGAGGCCCGGAAAAGCCTGATATGACTGGGCTTTTGAGGGGTTAAAGCCCTTCGTGGCAACGATTTGGCAACATTTTTCATTATTCATAAAAAGAGAGCTAACTGATTTTGATTAGTCAGTTAGCTCTCTTTTTCTTTTTATTATTGTCCTGTGCAACAAACGCCCTCTCCCGTGGCCTACAAGTGAGAGGGTCAAGCGAGATCCTGGGGCGGCGTCTTCACATAGTTCTGGGTCTTGTCAAACTCCGGATAGTGGTAGCGCCACTTATCGTAATCCTCTTTGGAGATTTCGCCCGCCTCCAGCATGGCAGCGGCCTGCTGCCAGGAACAGAGCATCTCGTGCAGCTGGGCGGCGTCCTTGTTCTTCCGTACATCAACTTTCAGGCAGACTTCTCCATCCATCTCGCTGATCTTGAGCCCATAGTTGTCCTCCAGGGTAAACAGGGTGTGCATCAGCCCCACATAGGAGTCTATGTCCGGGACGGAGAGCGCATGGGGCGAGACATCCAGTACCTGGGCCAGGGCAGCAGTCAGGTCTGCCTTTGGGGTTCTTGATCCTGTTTCATACTGCGCCAGGCGCACATCAGCGGACTTCTCCGGGAAGCCCAGCGCCATACCGAGATATTTCTGCGTCATCCCCCGCAGGAGACGGAAAAAGTGAATCCGTTCGCCAATCGCCATATCATCAACTCCAATCGTTGCTTGTCCTTAGGAAAAGCGTAGCAGAAATGCTTAGTAAAGTCAAGAGAATCCTAAACAATTTTATTTAATTTATTTTGCGTACTCCAATTGACACAAGCTATTTTGCTTAGTATAATGGCAATAGACTAAGCATAATAGCTTAGAATCAATAAATAAAAAAGAACTGCCGCAACCCCTGATTATACATCCGGGAAAAAAGTGACGGACGAAAGTGAGGAGGCATTTATGGAACACAATATCCAGCCGCAGCAGCCATCAACGAGGAAAGGAAGGTATTTTCAATGCAGGCACAAAACTTTATGCGCGTGGAGGAAGTGGCCCAGGAGCTGGGCATCTCCAAGTCCCACGCCTACAAGGTGATCCATAAGCTCAACGCTGAGCTCCGGGAGAAGGGCTATCTGACCATTTCCGGGCGGGTCAATCGTAACTTTTTCATGGAGAAGTTTTGCTACGGCAAGACGGGAAAGGAGGGCTAATCATGGCAGTCTATAAGGAAGAAAAGACAAACACCTGGCGGGCGGTCTACCGCTATACTGACTGGAACGGCGAGCGCAAGCAGACCCAGAAGCGGGGCTTCAAGACCAAGCGAGAGGCGCAGGCCTGGGAGCGGGAACAGCTCAACAAGACCAGCGCCGATCTGGATATGACCTTTAAGAGCTTCGTGGACCTCTACACGGCGGATATGAAAACCCGGCTTAAGGAAAACACCTGGGCCACCAAGGACCACATCATCCGTACCAAGCTGCTGCCCTACTTCGGCAGGCTGAAAATGTGTAACATCACCGCCCAGCAGATCATTACCTGGCAAAACGAGATGCTGAACCATAAGGACGAGAACGGCAAGCCCTACTCGCCGGTGTACCTAAAAACGGTCCACAATCAGCTCAGTGCCATCTTCAACCACGCGGTTCGGTACTACAACCTTCGGGAAAATCCCTGCAAGAAGGCAGGCAGCATGGGCAAGAAGAAAAACCGGGAGATGATGTTCTGGACCAAGGAGCAGTACCTGAAATTTGCCGAGGTGATGATGGACAAGCCACTGTCCTTCTACGCCTTTGAGATGCTCTACTGGTGCGGTATCCGGGAGGGGGAACTGCTTGCCCTGACCCCAGCGGATTTTGACTTTGAGAAGCGCACTGTGTCCATCAACAAGTCCTATCAGCGTCTGAACGGTGAGGACCTGATTACCACCCCTAAGACGGAAAAGAGCAATCGGGTCATCACCATGCCGCAGTTCCTGGCCGAGGAAATCCAGGATTACATCAAGATGCTCTACGGGATCGGGCCGGATGACCGGATGTTCACCGTCACCAAGAGCTATCTCCACCGGGAGATGGACCGGGGAGCCAAAGAAGCCGGGGTACCGCGCATCAGAATCCACGATATTCGTCACAGTGCGGTTTCACTTCTGATCGACATGGGCTTCTCCGCCACGGCCATCGCAGACCGGGTGGGCCACGAGAGCATTGACATCACCTATAACTATGCGCACCTGTTTCCGTCCAAGCAGGCGGAAATGGCAGATAAACTGAACATGGAAAGGGGTAATTAAAAATGTCAGCAAAGAATATGGACAAGCACAACCGTTGGAGGAACAAGACCGTGGCTTTTCGGGTCTCCCCGGAGGAGGATGCTCAGATCGAAACGGCGGTGAAGCTCACCGGTTTGACTAAGCAGGATTATATCATCCGGCGGCTGCTTTGCCGGGATGTGGTGGTCCAGGGCAACCCCAGGGTCTATAAAGCACTGCGGGACCAGCTGGCCGCTGTACTGGACGAGCTGCGGCGGATCGAGGCCGGGCAGGGCGTAAACGATGAGCTGCTGGACACCATCCAGATGATTGCTACCATTATGAACGGGATGCAGGAGGACTTTGCCTATGATCGATGAGAAAAAGAAAATGACCGCCCAGGGCTCATCTGTTGGCGCAGATGATGGGCAGTCAATCTCTCAAAATTCCAAGACCACTATACCAGACTCGGACGAAAAAAGCAATTCCCCGGAAAGAGATTTGGAGGAACTTTACCGGAAGATGCGCCGCATGAGCGACCCGGCTTACCTGCATACTGTGACCCTGGACGAGCTGATGGACAATGTGTTCGAGGGTAAGTCTGCGGTGATTGAGAACCTGCTTTATACAGGAGCGTACATCCTTGCCGGAGCGCCCAAAATCGGCAAGTCCTTCCTGGTGGCACAGATCGCCCACCATGTCAGTACCGGGCAAGACCTGTGGGGCTACAAAGTCCACCAGGGAACCGTCCTTTATCTTGCTCTGGAAGATGACGAGAGCCGTTTGCAGCGCCGGATGTTCCGAATGTTCGGAGTGGAGGGGACAAGCTCCCTTCACTTCGCCACCAACGCTAAGATGATCGGCGGTGGCCTGGATGAACAGCTGGAAAAGTTCGTCCGGGAACACAGTGACACCAGACTCATTATTGTAGATACCCTGCAAAAAGTCCGGGAGGCAGTGAGCGATAGTTACAGCTACTCCAGCGATTATGAGGTAATCGGCAAGCTGAAGCAATTTGCTGATCGGTATGGCGTCTGCGTTCTGATCGTCCACCACACCAGAAAGCAGCCTGCGGGAGACAGCTTTGAGATGATTTCCGGTACAACCGGCCTGCTGGGCTGTGCGGATGGGGCGCTTCTGATGCAGAAGGAGAAGCGGACGGATAGCAGGGCAACCTTGGAGGTGGTAGGCAGAGACCAGCCGGATCAGCGGCTGTATCTGAGCAAAGACCAAGAGAACCTGGTTTGGGATCTCGACCATGCAGAGAATGAGCTTTGGAAGCAGCCTCCGGACCCGGTACTGGAGGCTGTGGCGAAGATCGTATCTGCTGACAACCGGGAATGGGAAGGCAGCCCCACCGAGCTGGCCCAAGCGATTCAAACGGATATGGCGGTGAATCGGCTTACCAAGCATCTGAATGTGAATGCCAGCCGCCTATTGGAAGAACATCAGGTAAAGTACGAGAACAAAACCAAGCACGCCGGGCGGCGTATCCGACTGACTTACATGGTGGTGGAAGCAGCTGCGTTTGAAGTAATCGAGTAAAGCGCGACGCTCGCAACGGTCGCGACGGTGTTTTGAGGTGTACTCCCAGCACCGTTGCGACCGTCGCAACCGTCGCGGAAAGAAAAAGATGGGGTGGTATTTTGCCACCCCATCTTCAAGGAGGATGCCCCATTTTAGGGCACCCTAAAAGTATCAGAGAATGTCGCGATTCACGACACCCTATGCCCCGAAACAGGGCACCGGGTACAGGGGCAAAAAGCGTTCGGAGAACGCGCAGCCACAGAATGAAATTCTGTGTTCAGAAGGGGCTTGGGGGCGCTGCCCTCAACAAGCAGACGGCAGGAAATGTGAGTGTGTATTAACACTCGCATTGCTTGCCGGATTTGTGTGTGGCTATCCACACGCATTGCTTGCCTGTATCTAAAACAACCGAAACGGCCCTTGTGCCGCTGCGGAAAATCAACTGAAATTCAAGTATTGGGAGGTAACGAGTATGAGAAAGATTTTGTCCTGTGAGTTCAACCCGGACACTGCCTGCGTGGAGCTGTGCATGGAAGATGGAACCCTGTTGTCCATCGACTGCACCGCCGTGGAGAACGAGGTAGCGAACAGTATGTACCAGCGGTCAGAACTGGACTGGCTGATCTATAATGATCCGCTGTCCTATGCCGAACTGATTTTGAATGGTGAGCTGAGCAAATACCTGAAAAACATAACGATCCATAAGTCGGCAATAGACTGACTTTTATTGTCAGATATACGCTATAAGCGCGGGAGTGCTACTTGATTATCAACATATTCTTGATATATATCAAGAATATGTTGGATTTTAGAAGATATATGTGTTACAATAACTTATGCATACAAGGAGGGAGCGTTATGGCTGTAGATTACTCTAATCTTTGGAAGTTGTTAATTGATAAACATATGAATAAATCTCAGTTGCGGGAAGCGGCGAAAATCAGCACAAACGCAATTGCTAAATTAGGAAGAAATGAATCAGTTTCACTTGATACTTTGGAGAAGATTTGCTGTGCTTTGTCTTGTTCCATAGAAGATATCATGACATTCACGGTCGAATCATCCAAAGGAGAATCAAAATGAATGCTTTAATTAGAGAAAAAGGCGGAACTTTTTCGCTGAACAAAAATGAACCTATACATAGATGGTATTCTTATATAGAAGGATACTCATCCTGTTTAATTGCTGAAGAACTTAAGATGCTTCTTTCATTGCAACCAGATATCAAAACCATTTATGATCCTTTTTGCGGGACAGGTACGACTTCTCTTGTTGCAGCAACTCACGGTATAAAATCTTTTTATAGCGAATCAAATCCTTTCATGCAATCAGTCATTGAGACAAAAATCAATTGTGTGCGAAATCTTGATCAAGATACTGTAATCCCTAAATTGATTGAATATCTTGCTTTAATCAATACCATCAGGGTTGAAAATCACTCATCTTGGAACGGCTTTGAAAAATTCTTTGGAGAAAAGCAGTTAAATGAATTGTTGACCATAAAAGGACTCATTTTCAAAGAAGATAATGAATCAGTAAAAAACATCCTTGCTTTAGCGTTGAGTTCCATCGTTGTTAAAGTTTCAAAAATGATCAGACGAGGCGATCTTCGCTATGCTACAGAAAAGGAATACCGTGAAGAAAATGTGTTGGAGTGTTTTGCTGATAAGGTAAATGAAATAATTTTTGATATTCAACATCATAAATCTATTATCAAATGTGGAACAGTAAAAGTTAGCGATGATGCCCGTGATAATGACTATGTTAATGCTTTTGATTGCGTTATCACCTCGCCCCCATATCTTAATGGAACAAATTACATTCGCAACACAAAGTTGGAACTTAAATTGAATGATTTTATAACGAGCGAAAGTGATTTACCCCGCTTTCATTCAAAAGGTATCATAGCAGGAATCAACAACGTTTCAAAACGAACAGTAATAGATACGATTTTGCCAGTAGTAGAGCCATATTTGGAACAGTTACAACCGGTTTCTTACGATGATCGAATTCCCAAAATGGTTGCAGGATATTTCAGAGATATGGATACGGTTATTCAAAAACTAAGCAAATCCGTCAAGCCTGGTGGCCTATTTACAATGGATATTGGGGATTCTCAATTTGCCGGGGTACACATTCCGACGCATCAGATCCTTTCAAACATTTGCGTCCAGTATGGGTTCTCCTTATATGATGAAGAAATATTACGTAAAAGACGTTCCAAGAATGGCATGATCTTAACACAAAGATTGTTGAGATACAGATTGGAGAAATGATGGATATAGCGTTTAGAAAAAAAGCAGAAGAATTCGTTTCCTGTCTGCCATATAAGCAAACTCCCTACGGGAATAGAAACTGGGGACACCCCTGGCACTCACTTTGTTCTTATCACGGGAAATTGAAACCAGCGATAGCCCATTGGCTTATTTCTGAATTTACAAGCGAAGGTGATGTGGTTTTAGATCCTTTATGTGGAGTGGGTACTATTCCTTTTGAAGCTTGTCTGCAAGGGCGAGTTGGGATAGGAAATGATTTAAGCGAGTTGGCGTATGTTGTTACCAAAGCCAAAGTTGAAAAGCCTAATTATAGTGGTGTGGAAGATGTTATATGTCAACTAGATGATTACATTAAAAACAACAAAGGTAGCAAATCTATCACAGAATATGAGGATTTCGGATTCAACGGGAAACTTCCACAATATTTCGAGCATGAGACATATAAAGAAATTTTGTGCGCAAGGGATTTTTTCCTTAACAGATTTTCTTCAATTTCGCCCGAAGAAGCAATGGTTTTTTCCGCGCTTTTACACGTGTTACATGGAAATAGGCCCTATGCGCTTTCACGGCATTCACATCCATTAACACCGTATGCGCCTACGGGGGAATTCGAGTATAAAAGTGTAATTGAAAAGGTTGTTCAGAAAGTTAATGCTAGCTATGCAAAACTTGAACAGTCTCAAATAACGCGAGGCCGTGCTGTATATGGTGATTACAAAGATCTAGCAGCTAAAAATATCAAAGCAGATTTTATAATCTGTTCACCTCCTTTTGCAGACTCTATTCGGTTTTATATGCAAAATTGGATGCGGCTTTGGCTTTGTGGATGGGAGCCGAAAGATTATAAAAAAGCTGACGAAAAATTCTTAGATAAGCTACAAGAAAAAAACTTCGATCTTTATTACAGTTTCTTTGAAATGTGTGCTGATGTTTTAAATGACAATGCAAAGGTAATTTTGCATCTTGGTAAAACTAAAACCACAGATATGGGTGCTGAGCTTTCAAAGCGTGCAGGATCTTGGTTTGATCTTGTTTATCTGGCTGGAGAAGATGTCAGAACGATCGAAAAGCACGGTATCAAAGATAAAGGAGTAACTGTAGAGCATCAGTATTTGTTCCTACAAAAAAAATGAGGTGGGATTAATGCCCGCCTCATTTGTAGAGTTCATTTTATGAGTGAATTTGCATAGGTAATCCAGGACTCTGATAGAGCAGTCGCATACTTGAAGAAATCGATTCCTGTATCAGCAAGGATGCGATTTCTCAATTTGCATACTTCGTCCATATGTCCAGAATTTTTCACAAGCAGTGCATCGACATCAGCTGGATTTTGCAATCTCCTAAGAGCTTCTGGATTATATTGTGGTTCTCCGGCCAGCAAATGATAGTCAAAGCCAGTATGTACAGCTAATTGGTGCAGTTTAGCATCAGTATAAAATTCAGAAGGCCATTTGCCGGTCTTATTGCCATTGCAAACACGACAGAGCAAGGTTCCAGAGTCAGTTGTTGCAGGCCACAAATAGTAGACTGGCAATGTATGATCTATCGGTTTTTCCTTGTTGGAAGTTACGCCACTCAAATCCTCTCCGCAATTGAAACATCTAAGACCATATTTTCGTTCAATTGCCTTGCGGCTCACACGAGTTGTGCCAGCAACCTCAATTAAGAGACGGCGTTTCTGAGAAGATTCAAAGTGCTGATCAGAAGTTCTGGTTCCGTTTTTAATAGCGTTATAATTTGTTTTGCACATTATACACTCACCCTGTCTTCCAGATTTCAGGACAGCGTGTTTGTGGAAGCACTCAATAGGTTTAAGGGTATTGCAAATTAAACAGTACTTATACAGTGGAGCATTTTCTATGTATTCATCATGAGAGACGACAAACTCTCCTTCTTGCACAGAAACAGCCTCTCCATTATCATTATTAACATCCATAGAAAAATCAAACAAGTGTTGCTCTCCACCAGAATAATGTTCATATCCACATTTGGGGCAAATAATAGAATAATCTTCGTCGATATCATCTTTTTTGACAGTGATCATCTCCGTACAATCGGGATTGAGACATTGAAATACTTTATAAAGAGTTTGTCCATCAACATGATGTGGGCGATACTGACCTATTTTATTTAAGTTGCTATATATTTTCCTTCGTGCCATGCTTATTCCTCCAGAAATAGCTTATATGTTTCAATTTCAAGTGCATCAGCTATACGTTGAATGTTTTCAAGTGATATACTTCTACGATGGCACTCGATTGCGCTAATATATGTTCGGTGAAGACCACATTTCTCTGCAAAGGCCTCTTGGGAGATCCCCAGGGTCTGCCGATAACGCTTCACGTTGTCTCCAAAAACCTTTACAATATCCATACTTGCAAACCTCCAACATAAATGGTACAATAATGAATACAATAAGTCGACATACAATAAGTCACTTTGATGAATTTTTGCTCAAGAAACAGACTTGATATTTGATATAGATGTAGAGGAGAGATTGTGCTATGTCAGAAGGCCTTGTTTACATTCTTACTAACCCATGCCTTGAAGGATGGGTTAAGATTGGCATGACGGGACGTAACGACATCGAGAGAAGATTACAGGAACTCAATGCGCCGACCAATATTCCGCTTTCATTTCGGTGCTACGCCGTTTATGAGGTGGAGAACCCGGCAATGGTTGAAGAAAATATACATAGCATTATTGACCAAGTGGATGACTCTCTCCATGCCCGGGAGCAGCTCGACAACGGTAGAATGCGTGAGCGGGAATTTTTCAAGATTTCCCCTGAAAGGGCTTATCGTATTTTTAAGAATATAGCGGCTCTGAGAGGTGATCAGGACAAGTTGAAGCTGTATGTGCCTACCGAGGGACAGGCGCAGGAGCAAGAACTTGCTGAGAGAAGAACAAAGCGTTCAAATAATTCTTTCACTTTACTGCACATCAATGTGGGTGAGGAAATTTCCTTTCTTTACGATGAGTCCATCATTGCACGGGTGCTTGACAGGAAAAATCAGGTAGAGTTTGAGGGGGAAAGATATTCTGTCACTGGGCTTGCTGGTAAGCTTCTTACAGAGCGATATGGTTGGTCCGATAATGTCCATGTGAATGGATGGCGGTATTTTACAAAAGATGGAGTCACCCTCAGTGATTTGCGCGATAATATTGAAAGTGCAGATTCTGAGGATGAATGAATCCGTTTTTCTGGCAACACTATGGCAACAAAAGATCAGATAGCCTCTACTATCTGAATAATGAAAAGAATACCAATAATCTGAGCTAAATCCCATAAGCAAATCTGTTTAGAAAACTTCTGACAGGAGCGAGTGGGAATAATCTTCTCTGGCTAACACCTTGAAAACGCAAAAAAATTTTTGCAACACGTTAGTAATTTTCGAATACGAAACATCCTAAAAAATTGGCCGCCAACTCGCTTGCCCATTCCGAGTTGGCGGCTTCTTTTTGTGTTAATGTGTATACACACAGTCAAATTATTATACAGACGAGTGAGATCCCGTCAAGATTTATGCGCAAAATTATTTGCAGACTCGATAAGGTACAATAAGTTGCGCAAACTAAAAAGATAGCGTATATCAAGTTCGCAAAAGCAAATAGGCAATAGCCAAGCCATCAGGGCTCCTGTAAAATGATAGTTGTCGAAAAAATCATGATGTAAAGGAGAAACCCTAATGGCTCACAAAAAGAATACCACAAATCTGACAGAATTGCTACTGCAATGTGTGACGCGGTCATCCAGGCTGGGATTGCTGCACTATGCTGTTATGAGAATGCAATATATATATTGAAGAAAAAGTACAGCAGTTTGCAAAGCTAACAGCGGGCCTATCCCGAATTCTGTGTAACCACCAAAAAGCGGTGTAAAATAGAACTTATATTTCAAGGCGGGAGCGGCGTTGGCTGCGCCCGCCTTGTTTACAACATAACGCCAACGGGGGCGAAAGTCAAGGGGCACCCTCGTCCATTGGAGTCTCGTCGACGGCGCAGCGCTCCTTGACCTCCGAGCCGGATTGTCAATTGGGCATCCGATCCTCGAAGTAGATTGCCAGCTGGGCATGAATCATGCTCCAGTCCTGTTTGCGGCCGCTCCACTTTTTCGTGATGTCGATCATCGCCAGATACAGCATTTTGAAAAGGCTGTCATCGGTCGGAAACACGGATTTCGACTTGGTTACCTTCCTGAGCTGACGGTTAAAGCCTTCAATCGTGTTGGTCGTATAGATCAGCCGCCGAAGTTCTTGAGGAAACTTAAAATAAGTACTGATTCTTGTAGGAGACATATTTGCTGGAATTTCGAAGCTGATGGATGATGCAGTTCTGGATTTCCGTCTTGGGATAGACCGCCTCGATCGCTGCAGAAAAACCGGTCAAATTATCCGTACAGGCAATGAAAATATCCTCGATACCCCGATTTTTCAGGCTGTTCAGTACGGTAGCCCAGAATTTCGCACTTTCGTTCTCACCAACCCACATACCGAGAACATCCTTGTGCCCGTCCAGATCAATGCCGATCGCGATATAAACGGCCTTCTTTACAATCTGGCCTTCGCTGCGGACATGGTAGTGAATCGCATCCAGAAAAACAACTGCATCAATGGACTCCAGCGGCCTCTGCTGCCACTCTTTCGCTGCGGGAAGGATTTTATCTGTGATACGGCTTACCGTGGTATCAGAGACATCTACGCCGTAGATATCCTGAA
>NZ_JAQCWA010000026.1:0-31318 GCF_027684505.1 Butyricicoccus sp. AF18-9LB | reverse complement strand
AGCTCGCCCTGGCGCTGCTCACAGAATACCCATACGCCGGAGAAATCGGCGAGGTTCGTATTATTGAAATCAGCCATTGTTCAGTATTCTCCTTCCGATTAAATGATGTGCTTCTTCTGAAGCTCAGCAACCAGCTCGTCGCAGGTAGCCTTGTCAGCGCCCTCAAGCATCTTGCCCTGACCCTTCTGGGGAGGAGTGAAGGACTTGAAGATGTTGGTGGGAGAACCCTTCAGACCAATGGTGGTGGGATCGATCAGCGGATCGTCCTTCAGGGTGTTGTAGTCATAAACTGCGATCGGCTTATCGTAGCAGCCCATGATGCCCTTGATGGACATGTAGCGGGGCTCGTTCAGCTCCTTGATGCAGGTCAGCAGGCACGGGGTCTGGGTCTCGATGGTCATGTAGCCATCCTCCAGAGCGCGCTTAACGGTAACGGTGGTGCCCTCGATCTTTACGTCAGCAGCGTAGGAGATCTGCGGGATGTCCAGCTTCTCAGCGATCTGAGAGCCAACCTGAGCGGTATCACCGTCGATAGCCTGACGGCCGCAGAATACTACGTCATCAGCGTCAACGCCATACTTCTTGATAGCAGCAGCCAGGATCTGGGAGGTTGCGAAGGTATCGGAACCGCCGAACTCACGAGCGGAAACCAGAATGCCCTCGTCAGCGCCCATAGCCATCAGCTCACGCAGCATGCCCTGTGCCGGGGGAGGACCCATGGTGATAACAACGACCTTGCAGCCGGTAGCGTCCTTCAGCTTCAGAGCAGCCTCAACCGCGTTCTTGTCGTCCGGGTTGATGATGGTAGCCATGGATGCGCGGTTCAGAGTGCCATCGGGATTAACAGCAACCTTACCGGAGGTATCCGGAACCTGCTTTACACAAACAATTGCCTTCATAGTTCAGTTTTCCTCCTATTCTTACTTACCGAGAACGTTACCGGAGATAACAACGCGCTGGATCTCGCTGGTGCCCTCGTAGATCTCGGTGATCTTGGCATCACGCATCATGCGCTCAACCGGGTAATCCTTGGTGTAGCCGTAGCCGCCGTGTACCTGAACTGCCTTGGTGGTGATCTTCATAGCAGCCTCGGAAGCGAACAGCTTAGCGGTTGCAGCGTCCAGAGTGAAGCGGCCGCCCTCAGACTTAGCAACAGCAGCCTTGTAGGTCAGCAGGCGAGCAGCCTCGATTGCAACGTGCATATCAGCAAAGAGGAACTGAGTGTTCTGGAACTTTGCGATCGGACGGCCGAACTGCTCACGGGTCTTAGCAAAGTTGATGGACTCTTCCATAGCGCCCTCTGCAATGCCCAGTGCCTGTGCAGCGATGCCGATACGGCCGCCGTCCAGGGTCTGCATAGCGATCTTGAAGCCCTTGCCTTCTGCGCCGAGGAGGTTCTCCTTCGGAACAATGCAGTCGGTGAATACGATCTCAGCCGTCGGGGAGCCGTGCAGGCCAAGCTTCTCCTCATGCTTGCCAACAGAGAAGCCCGGGAAGGAGCTCTCTACGATAAATGCAGAAATGCCCTTGGTGCCCTTGGACTTGTCGGTCATAGCGAATACTACGAATACGTCAGCAACGTAGCCGTTGGTGATGAAGATCTTGGAGCCGTTCAGTACGTAGTGGTCACCCTGCAGCTCAGCAACGCAGGTGCCCTTTGCAGCGTCAGAACCAGCGTCCGGCTCGGTCAGTGCGAAAGCGCCTACCTTGTGGCCTTCGGTCAGCATGCGGAGGTACTTCTCCTTCTGTGCGGGAGTACCGTTTGCAATGATCGGGCCGCAGCACAGACCATTGTGGGTAGCGAGGATATCGCCGGTGGAAGCGCACTGCTTGGACAGCTCTTCGATAGCGATAGCGGAGGAAAGATCGTCAGCGCCTGCGCCGCCGAACTCCTCGGGCACGATCATGCCCATAACGCCCAGATCGAACAGCTTCTCGATGTTCTCGCGGGGGTAAGTAGAGGTTTTGTCGGTTTCCGCAGCGATGGGCTTAACTTCGTTCTCGGTGAAGTCATGCATCATCTGGCGAACCAGTTCCTGTTCACGGGTCAGATGGAAATCCATGTTCAAGTCTCCTTCTTGTTTGGATATTTATTGCCAAAGCCGGTGAAAACCGGCATTCCGCCTGTTGCAGACTGCCATTTGGTGCGGCAGGGAACCGCTTGCCCGTGTCTAACCGATCAATAGGGTGGTTCGGTTTGGAGCGGGTTTTGCACACTTTTTTGTTAAGTTTTTGTTCCGTCTATCAATATACCACACCAGATAGCAAGCGTCAACTGTCAATATCAACGGAATAAAGCAATAAATTTGGTAAATTATAAGGGATTGTACAAGCGGAATATTCTCAAAACGCGGGGGATGGTGATAAATACCGAAAAAAACGATAGAAACTGGTAAAAATACACAAATACACAGAGCTCTCCGGCGGGAGAACTCTGCGGTGGTGAAGTGTTGGTGCAGTTCAGTCTTTGGCTTTACCGCGCAGTTCGGGTTCTTTGGCGAGGCAGTTGCCGTAGTTTTCAATCTTGTGGTTGAGCCGCTCGAGCGTCTGCTGCATGGTGGCAATGCGTTCCTCGAGCTGGTCGCGCTGCTCGAGGAGCAGGGCCTTGCGGGCGCCGATGGTGCTGTCGCCCTGCTGGAACAGGGCCACATATTCGATGAGCGCCTCGATCTGCAGACCGGCCGCACGCATACATTTAATAAACTCGATCCAGCTGCACGAGGTCTGGTCGTAATCGCGGATGCCGCTTTTGGTGCGCGGTACCGGCGGGATCAGGCCGATGCGCTCGTAATAGCGCAGTGTGTCCGGCGTGATGTCGAACTGTCTGCTCACTTCTGCGATGGTCATGGGAGTCACCTTCCTTTGGTGAGTTTAGTGTAGCACTTGGAGTGTACTCTAAGTCAAGGGTAAATTGAGAATGGAAAATGGAGGATTGAAAATGAACGTGGCGGTTGATGGATGCGATTCGGAGAGAAACGGCGGGGTGACCTCATCCCCGCCGTTTGTAAATTCATTTGCACTATCAAACCGCAGGGGAGTGCATTGTGCTCCCGCATCAATGTTAAATGGGTGTGGATATGCGGTTATGTAATTGCAGTGAGTTGAATTTGACCATCACGTTAATTTTCCATTCTCCATCCTCAATTTTCAATTACCACAACAAAAAAAGGAACCCTCTTTCGAGGATTCCTTTTCATGCAACTTTGGTTTGTTAAGTGGAGAAATTACTCCTCAACCTTAACGTATACGCCGCCGTTACGGCAGGACTCGGTAGCAGCCTTAGCCATGAGAACCGGACGCAGGCCGTCGATAGCGCCGACAACAGTCTGGGTATCGTTGTTGATTGCATCAACGAAGGAGATAACCTGGTTGATGAATGCCTGGTTGTAACGCTCGAGGAAGAACCACAGCGGCTTCTCGGAGTGAGCGCCATCCTTGGTCAGTACGGTGGTGGTGTTCAGCAGGTCGTTGGCATCGGAAGCCATGCCCTTAGAGCCGAACGCCTCAACGCGCTGGTCGTAGCCGTAAACTGCCTGACGGGAGTTGTTGATAACAGCGATGCAGCCGTTAGCCATCTTCATGGTAACAACAGCGGTGTCAACATCCGGAATACCGGACTCTTCCTGCAGGTTCGGGTTAACGAGGCAGGAACCAACAGCGGAGATCTCAACAGCCTCGGAACCGGTTACGTAGCGAACCATATCGAAGTCGTGGATCATCATATCGTAGAAGATACCGCCGGAAACTGCAACGTAGGAAGCCGGGGGCGGCTCCGGGTCACGGGAGGAAACGATAACGATATGCGGATCGCCGATCGTGCCGTCCTTAACTGCGTCTGCAACTGCCTTGTGGTTGTGGTCGAAGCGGCGGTTGAAGCCTACCTGGAACTTCACGCCCTTCTCCTCAACGAGTGCGAGCAGCTTCTTGATCTTGTCGATATCATAGTCGATCGGCTTCTCGCAGAATACGTGCTTGCCAGCCTGAACTGCTGCCATGGAAACATCGCAGTGCGTGTCAGTGGAGGAGCAAACGAATACTACGTCTACCTCAGGATTGTTGATAACGTCCATAAAGTCGGTGGATGCCAGCCACTCGCGTGCGCCGGACTTATCAAGCATCGGGTCAGCAGCAGCTACTACCTGAACGCCCGGTACGGAGTTGATCAGGTTGTTAATGTGCAGCTTGCCGATTCGGCCGCAGCCTACAACGCCAATTTTCAAAATGCCCATTGGAATTCTCTCCTTTTATATAAGGTGATTCTATTATAAACCACTTGTGGGTGTGCTTCAAGGGTGCAGCGTATTTTTCAGCGCACCGCCCAATTTTGGGGCTTCGGTTTGGTGAAAAATAGCAAAGCGGAGCGCAAAAAAAACGTGCAAAATATCCGTGCATTGTGCTAAAATAGAAAATGCACAGGAAAATGCAACACATTGCACGTTGGTGTCTAAAATGCGGTGAAACGCTTGTGCGCTTTACTGCACTATGATAAAATATGAACGTATTGTGGCAAAAATGTGTCTTTTAGGGATAAAAGAGGATACATGGATGCCTGAAAAGGAGAATATCTTATGAAGGTAACTGCACAGTGGATCGCAGAGCAGTGCGGCGTATCGCGTGGAACAGTGGACCGAGTTGTAAACGGCCGACCGAATGTAGCGCCGGAGGTGCGGGAGCGCGTGCAGAAAATAATCAGCGAATACGGCTACAAAACGCCGTCGCAGCGGCAGGCCACCCGTGCGGGACACGGCGCGTTCCGCATCGGCGTGATTCTGCCGAGCTGGGATGCGTTTTTCATCCGCCGGATGCGCGAGGGCATTCGCGTGGCTGTACACAACCGCGGATTAAATGATGTAAATGTGTTGGTGGAGGAGCTGAAAAACCGCTCGCACCGTGCGTATTTCGAGGCCATCGGACGCATGGAGGAGCGCGGCATTGATGGTCTCATTGTCACCGCGCCGGACACGGTAGCGATGAGTGAGGAGATCGACCGGCTGGTCGCAATCGGCATTCCGGTCGTTACCTGCGACTCGGATGTACGGCAGAGCCGCCGCCTGTATCATATCGGACAGAACATGGTCAAATCCGGCCGGATTGCCGCCGGACTGCTTGCACCGTACGTTGAGGGACAGGATGTGCTCGTCGTTACCGGCAACCGTGAATTCACGGCGCACGGACTGCGTGTGCGCGGCTTCCTTGACCGCCTGCACGAGATTTTTGATGATAACGTAAATGTCAACGTCATCGAGAGTGTCGAGCAGTACGAGCTGACCTACGACGGCGTACTGCAGCAGGTGCGGCAGAACCCGCGTCTGCGCGGTATTTATATGGCAAACGAGTCCGTGCGCGGCTGTATGGACGCGCTCGAGCGCGCAAAGCCCAATCGGCGCATTCACGTTGTCTGTCACGATCTGACGCCGCATGCGCGCCAGTATTTGGAGGACGGACGGCTGGATTTCATCGTCGATCAGGATTTTTCGGCGCAGACGACGCGGGCGATCGAAGTGCTGGCGCATACACTGCGTACCGGAGAGTCGCCGCGGCAGAGCATCGAATACATTCACACCAGCATTATCACACGGGAATTGTTGTGAGAAAGGAGCCTATATGAAAGCAAACTGGAAGCGCACACTGCTGTCTCTGGTGTTGTGCGCCGGATTTGTATGGCCTGCAGGTGCGGTAAGCACTGGGCAACCGGCAGCATCGCAGACCGGGATGAGCACCACGCAGAGCAAACCGGCGGCTTATACTGTCAAGAAAATGGGTTTGCTGGGCGTCAAGCGCACCGTAGAGAGCGACAATAACACGGTGAAAATGCTGAACAAAACGGCAGCTTCGCTGGACAGCAGTTCGTATATGTCGGGTTCGGCGTCCGGTGCGACCGGCGAGAGCGAGATGGAAATCTACGCTGCGCTGATTGAGAATATGAAAAAGGCCATGGATGGACTGGATACGACCAGTGATCTTTATAAGACCTATGCGGCACAGTTAAAGGTATTAGAGGATTACCAGACCAGCCTGAACCAGAACGCCGTCAGCGGCATGCAGCAGGCAATGGCCATGCTGTCTCAGTTGGATGACGCGGCGTACACGCTGCGCAAGCAGGCGAAAAATGTCTCCGGTCAGCTGGCACTTGGTGCACAGACCATGCTGATTACCATTAAAAATCTGGGCTACACCAAGGAAAACCTGCAGGTGACGCTCACACAGCTGGACCGCAATCTGGCAGTGCTGAAAACGCAGAGAAAACTCGGCATGATTGGTCAGCTGCAGCTTGACACGGTGCAGAATCAGCGCGACAAGCTGGCGCAGTCCATCGACACACTGGAGACCACCCGCGAAAACCTCGGTTCGAGCGTTGCGCTCATGTGTGGTCTGGACGCGAACACCATCGTGATGCCGGCCGACTTTGAAGCGCTGTACGCGGGCAATCTGGATAAGATGTCCTATAATAAGGATTTGGAGCTGGCACAGAAGAACAGCTTTCTCATCTGGCAGAAGCAGGACGCTGTGCGCAGCGCGTACAACGCGTATGACAAGAATATCAGCGGTACCGCCGAGGCGGTCAAGTCTGCTGAGGACGCACTGGCGGCGGCCAGGGAGTCGGTAGTGGCAGCCTTCGACAGCACCTACAAGACCGTCAAGGACTGCCGGACGACTCTGGCAGCCAAGCGAACCGCGCAGTCGCAGGCGGAGCTTGACCTGAAAACCGCGACCGTGAAGTACAGGAAGGGCATCATTTCCAAGCTGGCGTATCAGCAGGCGCAGGATGCCGTAACGACCGCAAAGCTGAATGTGGAAAGCGCGTATCTGTCGCTGTATACCGCATATAACCAGTACGAATGGGCCAAGGAAGGCGTACTTATCACCACCGCAGCCGCATAAGAGAGGAGTATATATTATAATGAAACGAACCATTGCAGCCGGTCTTTCCGCCGCTCTGCTGTGCGGCATGGTCGTACCGGCGTTTGCCGCCGATACCAAGACCGCGACGAACACCACCGGCACCACCCAGACCCAGCCGACGGCGCCGGTCAAGCTGACGTTTGACAAGCTGGAGGAGACCGTCCGCCGGAACAACGTCACCATCAAGGCGAACAACAACACCGTGCTCAGCGCGGAAAAGACCGATGTAGGCGATCGGTACATCGAAAGCTATTTCCAGCTTTCCGAGCAGATTTCGTCCTACCAGAAGCAGATCAAGGAACTGCAGAAAACGCTGAAGGAACTGGGAACCGACGAGGCGAACGCCGGTCTGCGCAAGACGCTTGAGAGCCAGATTTCCATTCTGCAGCGCAATCTGGCAGCCGCCGAAGCATCGTACAAGAACCTCGACGATGACGAGGACGACGCCGAGGAGGATCAGGAGAAAACGGTTGATAACACCCGCCGTCAGATGCAGAATGCAGCCGATGAGATCTGCCTGAGTGCGGAAAACACGTACATTTCTCTGCGCGGCATGAAGTATACGCTCAACCAGACAAACCGCAGTATTCAGCAGCTTGACCGCAACATTGCGACTGTGCAGAAGCAGGTAAAGCTGGGTATGACCGGTGTAAATACGCTCAAGAGCCTGCAGGCACAGCGAGAGAGCGCCGTTGCCAGCAAGGCCTCGCTGACCACGCAGGTAGAGGCGCTGACCAACACGCTCGCTATCCAGTGCGGCTATACCACCGGTACGCAGATCGAAACGAGCGATCTTCCGGTCGTAACCGCCGAGCAGGTCACCTCCATTGATTATAACAAGGATCTTGCCGAGGCGCTCAAGAACAGCTACGCGATCTACTCCAAGGAGTACGCAATGCAGACCGCGTCCGACGATTACGAGAACAATAAGACCAACACGCTGTATGCTTATCAGGCAGCCAAGATCGACCGCGACGCACAGAAGGAGAGCACGACCGCTTCTTTCCGCAAGCTGTATACCGACCTGCAGGAGAAGCAGACCGCGCTTGCTGCGGCGGACGCCGATCTCGCACAGGCAAAAAAGACGTTTACGGTAAGCCAGGTGCAGTACACGCGCGGCATGATCTCCAAGATGGCGTACACGGATGCGCTTGACACCTTCACCACCGCACAGGAGACCGAGGTTGCAGCGCGTATCGATCTGCTGACCGCCTACAACACCTATCAGTGGGCAAAACGCGGTGTAATTACGGCAACAGCTTGATAAGCTGACCGTTTTTGCGAATATAGCAGATATGTATAATGAATTGGAGGACCCCGATGAACAATAGCAAACGAATCCTTGCGGCGCTGCTGGCCGGTGCGATGGTACTGTGCGCAGGCTGCGGCAAGGAAGAGGAAACCGAGGAGGAAAGCTCAAACAGCACTGCGGTTGAGGTAACCGATGTTACCTCGGGTGCGATGAGCTCGGAGTATACGCTGAACGGCAAGATTGCCGCCGTCAATGAGGTGCAGGTGTTCCCACTGCTGGCGGGTCAGGTGCAGACGCTGAATGTCAGCGAAGGCGACACGGTTTCCAAGGGTCAGACCCTGTTTACGGTGGATACCTCGACGGTTACTTCGACGATGAGTTCGCTGCAGCAATCCTACAGCGCTACCAAGACCGCGACCGACCGCGCGATCGAATCCGCGAAGATCGGTGTGGAGCAGGCGGAGCTTGCCGTCAGCAACACCGAGGCGCTGCTCGAAGCCGGTGCGGCTGCCGAGCAGGATCTGACCAAGGCCAAGCAGGCACTGACGCAGGCGCAGGCCGGTGTCGCGCAGGCTGAGGCGCAGCAGTCCGCGTCTCTGGCGCAGATTCAGGCGTCCATGGACCAGATCAATAAGCAGGCAAGCCTTGGCACGGTAACCGCGCCCTGCTCGGGTACGGTCACGGCGGTGAACGTCGTGCGCGGCGGCATGGCGTCGTCTGCGCAGCCGGGTGTCGTTATCGCTGAGAACAGCGCGGTTGAGGTGCAGGTTTCTGTCGCTGAGGACGTATTCACCGGCATCAAGGTCGGCGATACCGCAAGCGTCACGGTTTCCGCTGTCTCCAAGGAGTCGATGAACGGTACGGTCAGCACGCTGCCGGCGGCTGCCAATGCACAGACCAATCTGTATGACGTATCGGTTGCTCTGCCGTCCGGCACCAAGCCGCCGATCGGCGCGTTTGCTACCGTCACCTTCTATACCGACCGCCGCGCAAGCACGATTTCCGTGCCGACCGAGTCCATCCTGACCGGCAACAACAACGAGCAGTATGTGTTCACCGTAAATGCGGACGGCACTGCCGCAACCCGCGTTACCGTCACCACCGGACTGGTTACCAAGGATTCGACCGAGATCGTTTCCGGCCTCAAGGCAGGCGACCGGGTTGTTACCAAGGGTCAGTCCTATCTGTCGGACGGTGCAGCCGTGCATGTCGTCACCTCAGACGCCGTAGACGGCGGGGAGGGTTAAGCGCGCATGAAATTCGCACAAACCTTTATCAAACACCATGTAATGACCATCCTGCTGTACATACTGGTCGTTGTGTTTGGTTTTTACAGCTTCCAGAACCTGCCGCTGGCGCTTATGCCGTCCATGGAGGTTCCGGCAGCGGTTGTTTACGCTACTTACCCGGGTGCCGGTCCGGAGGATATCGAGCAGCAGGTAACCAAAAAACTCGAGGGTGCGGTAGCGGGTCTGTCCGGTCTGGATACGCTCCAGTCCACCTCGTCCGAGAATATGGCTATGCTGGTTATCCAGTTTACGAATCATACGGATATGGATCAGGCAATGACCGACCTGCGCGACAAGGTTGCACAGGTAAAGAGCCAGCTGCCGGATGACGCATCCGACCCGACCGTTATGTCGATTGATATTGACTCCATGCCGGTCGTACAGGTCGCGTTGCGCGGCAACGATCTGGCTTCTCTGCAGTCCATCGCCGAGGACGAGATTCAGCCGGCGCTCGAGCGTCTGGACGGCGTAGCGTCTGTTGATATTTCGGGCGGCTATGAGCAGGAGATTGCAGTCCACACGGACGCCTCCCGCCTGAAGGGTTATAACCTGACCATTTCGTCCATCGGTCAGCAGCTCGGCGCGGACAACATCGCCATTCCGGGCGGCGATCTGGATAACGGTTCGCAGACGCTGGCTGTCCGCACGGACGGCGAGTATTCGTCCATTGATGATGTTAAGAACGCTCTGATCTCGCTTCCGGCAGGCGGCACGGTCCGTCTGAGCCAGATTGCGGATGTTTCCATGCAGCCGAAGGATCAGGACGCCATCTCCAAGGTTGACGGTGAGGAATGTATCATCCTGTCGGTCAACAAGCAGTCCGGTTCGAACACCGTGCAGATCGCCGAGCTGGCAAAGGCTGAGTTTGACTCCCTGCTTAAGAGTAACGATTCCCTGCAGTGGAATATCGTTATGGATCAGTCCGACTATATCAACATGACGGTTGATAACGCTATTCAGAACATCTGGATGGGCGTGCTGTTCGCCGCGATCGTGCTGTTCCTTTTCCTGCGCGACTTCGGCGCGACCATGGCTGTTACCATCGCGATGCCGTGCTGTATCCTGTTTACGTTCCTGATTATGAACGTGCTGGGCATTACGCTGAACATGATGTCGCTCGGCGGTATCACGCTCGGTGTAGGTATGATCGTGGATAACTCCATCGTTGTTCTGGAGAACATCTTTACCTATCGAGCGGACGGCTACGACCGTATGGAGGCCTGCACCAAGGGCACCGGCGAGGTCATCGGTGCAGTTATCGCCTCCACGCTGACCACGGTCGCCGTATTCCTGCCGATCGCACTTTCCGGCGGCATGGCCGGCATGATGTTCAAGGAATTCTGTATCACCATCGTAGCGCTGCTGCTCAGCTCGCTGATCATTTCCGTCACGCTCGTGCCGCTGCTGTGCTACTTCCTGCTCGGCAGCACCAAGCAGAAGAGTGTCAAGCCGCAGGGATCGGGCGCAACGCCGATCACCGAAAAGCCGCTCTCGCGTGTATACCGCAGTTCGCTGAATTTCCTGATCACCCACCGCTGGGCAGGAATCGCGCTGACCGTTGTCATCTGTATTGTCAGCGTGCTCAGCGTCAGCCAGGCGGGCATGGAGCTCATCCCGGAGATGGATGAGGGTCAGGTGAGTGTTACGGTTTCCATGCCGAACGGTTCGACTATGGAGGACACTGCTGCCATCGAGGACCGCATTGCGGCCATCGCAGTTGATACCATCCCGGAGCTGGAGCAGATCTACTACTCGACCGGTTCTTCGACCTCGATTATGTCCTCGTTCTCGGGCGCAAGCGTTACAATTTCGCTGGTAGATCTCGATCAGCGTGACCGCTCGTCAGCGGATATCGCCAAGCAGCTGCGCCATGACCTGCAGGATATTGCAGGCTGTGAACTGACGGTTTCGACCAGCAGCACCATGTCGATGTCCACGGATTCGGACATCAGCGTTGAGCTGACCGGCGATGACTACGACCAGCTGGCTGAGACGGCAGACGATCTGGCAAACCAGATCAGCGCCCTGCCGGATGCCATCAATGTTGAGTCCTCGGCAGGCGAGCAGACCCCGCGTGTTGCCGTTAAGATCAACCGCGAGAATGCGTCTCGCTTCGGTCTGAATGCGGCCACCATTGGCGGTCTGGTTCGTGGTGAGCTGACCGGCTCGACCGCAACCACGCTCCGCATGAACGGTGAGGAATACGACGTTACCGTTGCCGGCGACGAGGATGTAGCAACCAGTCTGGACGCACTGCGCTCCATGCAGATTCCGACCATGACCGGCGGCACCGTACCGCTGTCCATGGTGGCGGATGTCTACACCGAGCTCAGTCCGCAGTCCATCGTGCGCAAGAACCAGAAGGAGACCGTAACCATCACCGGTGAAAGCGAATCCGGTGACAGCAATGCCATTAAGGCAGCCGTTGACGACATTGTTGCCAAGTACGAGCTGCCGGACGGCGTAGAGGTCGGCGAAGGCGATACCGCTGCTTCACAGATCGCGGAGACCACCGGCACGCTGATGCTGGCCCTTGCGGTGGCAATCCTGCTGGTATATTTCATTCTGGCAACGCAGTTCAACTCGTTCTCGCTGCCGATTGCAATCATGCTGATCCTGCCGATCGGTCTGCTTGGCTCGATGATCCTGCTGTGGCCGACCGGAAATCATGTTTCCATGGTCGCACTGCTCGGTGTTATCATTCTGGCCGGTACAGTCGTCAACTCGTCTATCGTGCTGATCGACTATACCCTGCAGCGCCGTCAGCGCGGTGAGGATAAGAATACGGCTATCCTGAACGCATGTCCGCGCCGTGTCCGTCCGGTGCTGATGACCGCTATGACCACTATCCTCGGCCTTGTGCCGATGGTATGCTCGAGCGGCGAAGGCTCTGAGATGATGAAGCCGATGGGTGTTGTCATGATGACCGGTATGGTTATCTCCACCATTGCAACGCTGTTCATCACTCCGGTTTACTATTCGCTGACCGACAGCGTCGCTTCCCGCCTTTCCGGCCTGTTTAAGAAAATCAAGCTGCCGAAGTTTAACTTCCATAAGAAAAATCCGCAGCAGTAAGCAAAAAGGGAACCGAAATCGGTTCCCTTTTTGAATTGAGAATGGATAATGGAGGATGGAGAATGAATGGCGGGCAAAATGGGTACCGCAGTTGTCCAATGTCTGTACAGTCTACCCCGTAGGGGAGCACAGTGTGCTCCCGCACCCATTTAACGATGACTTGGGCGAACACGGTTCGCCCCTGCGGGTATACGAGTGCAAATGAATTTACAAGCGACGTATTGATTCAACCGCCGCGATAATTTTCCATTCTTCATTCTCAATTTTCAATTCCGATATTCCCTTGCATATCGCACAAGTGAAGTCTATAATATTTGTATAAATTGCAGATAGGAGCGAACAATATGGCTTCGGATAAAACAAATGTAATGCGTGTGCTCGAGCAGCACAAGATCGCCTATAAGCCGCACGAATACCCGCACGGCAAGGACGCCGTAGACGGTGTTTCGGTTGCGGAACTGCTCGGCCAGAACCCTGATCAGGTCTTCAAGACGCTGGTTGCACGAGGCAAATCGGGAGGCTTTCATGTATTCGTTATTCCGGTCGCAAAGGAGCTTGACCTGAAAAAAGCAGCCAAGGCGGCAGGTGAAAAGTCGGTCGAGATGGTGCATGTCAAGGAACTGTTGGGCCTTACCGGCTATGTGCGCGGCGGCTGCTCGCCGGTCGGCATGAAAAAGGCGTTCCCGACCGTGTTTGACGAGAGCGTGAACAATGTCCCGACCGTGATGGTCTCTGCGGGCAAGATCGGTTTCCAGATCGAATGTGCACCGGCGGATCTCATCAAGCTGGTACGCGCCACGACCGCGCATATTACGACGGATTAAGGCAATACTGCATGATTAAACAAGAGCGATTTGCGAGTGGATTTTGTGCACTGACGAGGCGCGGTTTTGCGGTAATACTTGATGTATTACCGTAGAATCAGCGGCAGCGCGACCGGAGCCTGCGCAAGGGACCGCTATAAAGTCAGGGCACAAAATTTCCGCAAAGCGCCGCAGTCTTAATTGTGCAGTGTTGCCTTACGTCTGCGGCTTCAGCAGTCCTGCCGCATCCGGGAACAGCGCGAACACGTTCTGCACGCCGCAGCCTGCCAGCTGCGCCAGCTTGGCCGCCAGCGTGGAATCATCGTCGTACAGGACAAAGTGTGCCTGTCCGTCTGCATTCATGTAGGTGAAGTATTTCGCGCACAGCTCGCGCGAAAAGAACGGCTGTGCGCCGGTCTGCGCGAGCAGCGCGGCTCTTGCTGCGGCACTGAGCGAAACGCCGTTCGGCGTGGGTGACGGCAGGGTGAAATCCTGCGAAACCGGCTGCAGAAATGCGGCAATTCGCGCCGCGCCGTAAATGCCCTGCAGGGAGGAAATGTACTCGGTCAGACTGCCGCCCGAAATCGCGGTGGAGACCGTGAGTATCGCGTGCGACAGCGTGTGTCCGCACTCGAGCGGCACATACAGCGGAATATCCGCATCGTACAGTGCTTCGTCGAATGCGGCCAGCAGACGGCGGTTCAGCGGCGTGTCGTGTTCAAAATCCGCGAACACGCCGGGCGCTTCCGTACGCCGCGCTTCGAAAACCAGATCGGCGGCAATGCGCTCTGCGCTGCAGAAGTTGATAGCCTGCGGCGGGTCGGTCACGCCGAGCAGGCAGTGCCGCTGCACCGCGGACACCTTGAGCCGCTGCAGCGCTCCGGACGGTGAAATACCAAGGCAAAGCTGCAAAACCGGCATGCCGAGCGAAGCGGCTTTCGTTGTGTCGCGTCCGGTGCATACCAGAATAAGATTTTTCGTGTAGACCATAATCGTCAACTCCTTGATGATAGAAATACGTTGGAACGGCCCGCGGTCCGTTCCTCCTGTCGGCAAAACTGTAGTTTTGCAACAGCTTCTTTTCTGGACTTTTTGAATAAATTCCATTACACTATATGTAGCATTACGCTAAATTAGAATACGGGTATTAACAGGAGTGTATGAATGAGCAAACTGATTCCCGATTATGTATTTGATTCGATTTACGATATTACGCCGGAGGTGCTGACTGCCCACGGCATACGCGGCGTGCTGGTCGATCTGGATGGCACAATGGCGTCCCACAAGGCTGCTTTGCCGCCCGATACGCTGCACCTCTTTGTCGATCGGCTGAAGGATGCCGGCATTGCTGTGCTGGTGTTCTCCAACAACCATCCCGAGCGGGTAGGGAAGTTCTGCGAGCCACTCGGTGTGGGCTATATCAGCCATGCTGGAAAGCCGTTTTCGCGCGGCTTCCGCAAGGCGGCAAACCGGCTTGGCCTGTCCATGCGCGAGATTGCCGTTATCGGCGACCAGATTTTCACCGACGTGTTCGGCGGCAACCGCGCAGGCGCGCTGACCTGCTACGTCGAAACGCTCGACCGCCGGTTTTTCTGGATCAATGTGCGCTATCAGCTTGAGCGCGGCTTTATCGCGCGCGGACGGCGCAGAATGGAGGCGAGAGCACATCATGGCTGAGCCGAAATTCGGTCCTGCGGGCAACTCGGAGTCGTTTGCCGCCGCAGGCTTCAAGAAAAGCGAGGATGCGCCTGCATGGCTCGCACAGATGGGGCTGACTGCGTTTGAGTATCAGTGCGGACGCGGCGTGCGCTGCGGCGAGGAGACCGCCCTCAAAATCGGTGCAGCAGCCAAGCAGCACGGCATTCAGATGAGCATTCATGCGCCGTATTTCATCAATCTCTCGTCCGAGGAGCGTGAGCGCATGGAGAAAAACGTCGGCTATGTGCTGGAGACCGCGCGGCTGGCTGTGCCGCTTGGCGCAACACGCATGGTCGTGCACTGCGGTGGTCAGGGCAAGCTGACCCGTGACCGCGCCATGCGCAACTCGCACGAAAACGTAAAAAATATTCTGCGTGCGCTGGATGAGGCTCACTTGACCGGCTGCGCGGTCTGCCTGGAAACCATGGGCAAAAAGAGCGTGCTCGGCACCGCCGAGGAGGTCTGCGAGCTGGTGGCTGCCGATGACCGCCTGCTGCCGTGCATCGACTTCGGTCATCTCAACTGCCGCACGGGCGGGCACATGAACACCCGCGAGGAAGTGAAAGCGCTGTTCGACCTGATGGAAAATACCATCGGTCACGAGCGTACCGCCAAGCTGCACGCCCACTTCTCTCATATCGAGTATAACGATAAGGGCGAGGTGCGCCATTTGACGTTCGCGGATACGGTATACGGTCCGGATTTCACGCCGGTCGCTGAGGAAACCGCTGTGCGCGGCTACGCACCGACGTTTATCTGCGAATCCGCCGGCACGCAGGCGGAGGACGCTTTAGCCATGAAGCAGTGCTTCATGGACAAATTAGAAATTCCCAATGCGTAATTACTGATTAAAAAGAAAAATAGGCTTCCATCGAAGACGATGACAAAAGAAAACTGGGGGTATCACCATGAAAAAGGTATTATTGATCCACGGTCCTAACCTGAACCTGACCGGTCAGCGCGAACCGGGCATTTATGGTTCGAACACGCTGGCATCCATCAATGCGGAGGTTGTACAGAAGTGCGAACGTCTGGGGATGGAATGCGCGGTATTTCAGTCCAACTCCGAGGGTGCGCTGATCGACCGTATTCACGCGGCTCGTGAGGACTGCGATGCGATCATCATGAACGCCGGTGCGTACACGCACTACAGCTACGCTATCCGCGATGCGATTGCGGCTGTGCGCCTGCCCTGCGTGGAGGTACATATGTCCAATGTGCACGCGCGCGAGGAATTCCGCCACAAGTCGGTCATCGGACCGGTGTGTGCGGGCGTCATTGCAGGCTTCGGCAAGCACAGCTATCTGCTCGCCGTAGATGCGGTAAAATCCATCATCGGCTAATATTTAAGAGGCGATTACCATGAAAAGAAACGAACTGCGTGCCATGCTGCTCGAGCAGCCGTATGACGCGCTGGTACTGACCAGTGAGATCAGTCGCCGCTACGCGACCGGCTTTCACTCGACGGCAGGCGCGGTGTACCTGTCGGCCAAACAGGCGGTATTCTTCACGGATTTCCGTTATGTCGAAGCGGCACACGCGGCCATCAAGGATTTTGAGGTGCGCGAGATCAAGGCGGGGCAGAGTTATTCTGCGCTCATCAATGAGCTGCTCGACGAGGACGGCGCAAAAAAGGTCGCTCTCGAGGACAAAACGCTTACCTATGCGGAGTTCATGTCCTGGGGCACGGCGCTGCACGCGACAGCTGTCCGTCTCGAGGATGGTGTGGAGCAGCTGCGCATGTGCAAGGAAGAGGACGAGGTTGAGAAGATCGTTGCGGCACAGCGAATCGCTGAGCAGGCGCTTGAGGAGGTGCTGAACGACATCAAGATCGGCGTGACCGAGAAGGAGATCGCGGCACGGCTGACCTACCTCATGCTGCACTACGGCGCGGAGAACATGTCGTTTGATCCGATCGTCGTTTCGGGCGCGAACAGCTCCAGACCGCACGGCGTACCGGGTGAAAAGACCATCGAAGCGGGCGATTTCGTGACGATGGACTTCGGCTGCATTTACGACGGCTACTGCTCGGATATGACGCGCACGGTCGCGGTCGGTCATGTCACCGACGAGATGCAGACCGTGTACGACACGGTGCTGAACGCACAGCTTGCAGGCATTGCCGCCTGCAAGGCCGGTGTGACCGGTCGGGACGTCGATGCGGCAGGCCGTAAGATTATCGAGGCGGCAGGCTACGGTGATGCCTTCGGCCACGGCTTCGGCCATGGTGTAGGACTGGAGATCCACGAGGCTCCGGTTGCCTCTCCGCGCGGAGAAGCGCCGCTGCCGGCAGGCAGTATCGTCACCGCAGAGCCGGGAATTTATTTGCCGGGCAGGTTCGGCGTGCGTATTGAGGATATGCTGTATGTCATCGAGGACGGCTGCATCGATCTGACCGATGCACCCAAGCAGCTTATCGTTCTGTAAATTGTGAAAAAGGGAGAAAACGCTGTTTTCTCCCTTTTTATATTCCGTGAATGTTGAAAATCGGTTGCCGCATCGCTTGACGGCGGCTTGATGAAAAAGAATCAATTTAACAATTTATCCATAAGCTATACACAAAAAATCCACACAAGTTCGGCACAATGGTTACACCGATAGGAGGAGATGTTCTCATGCGTATTTTGTTAATCAATGCAGAGCAGGACGAGCGCCTGTTCGCCACTTTCAAGCATGAACATATTCTGTATGATCAGCAGCCGGAGAGCGACACGCTTGATATTTCGGAGAATATATATGATGTAATCGTGTATAATGCCACTAAGCTGGATGAGAAGACCATTGATGCGGTGCGCTCTCTGCGCGAAAGCGGTGATATGACACCGTTGCTCGTCATGGCAGGTCACACGACCGCGCGTGCGCGTATCCGTATTCTGAATGCGGGTGCGGACAATGTGCTCATGCGTCCGTGCCAGAGCGATGAGATTCTGGCGCATGTCAATGCACTGGCACGTCGGCCGAGAATGATGCAGAGTGAAATCCTGACCGCCGGCGATCTGACGCTCGACCGCGGCCGTTGTGTGCTGTCGAGCAATGACGGCGAAGTCCGTCTGTCCGGCAAGGAGCTGCAGCTTGTAGAGATGTTCCTGCGGGAACCGGGACAGGTGCTGCCGCGTGAAATGCTGCACCAGAAGGTATGGGGAGCAGGCAGGGACGCGACCTACAATAACATCGAGGTTTATTTGACACTTGTGCGCCGCAAGCTGCGTGCGGTCGGCTCGAAGGCCGAGCTGATCTCCGAGCGAGGCATCGGATATTATCTGCAGGAAGCAGAATAAGGGAAGGGACGTACTTTCATGGTACGTCCTTTTATTTTTCCTTCCTTTTTGAACTTCTGCCGTTCCCTTGCTTCCTGATCTGGTGCAGACCAGAGACCTGCGACAGCTCCGAAAAGGTGAACGGCTGAGGTCAAACCGTCTTCGGATGGAGGATGGGATGTTTCTGCTGAGATATTTGGTACAGGCATTGAAATGTGGATCCGTAGTCAAGGTACATTTGAAGAATATAGAAAAATTCGACAGGGTTACGAGATCGACAACCGCAAAATCTTCGGTGAATACGCCGAAGATGTGATTGGTGTCAAAGAATGTGCAGGTGTCAAGCACAACACGATATACGAGAAGTTACATAAAGAAAAAGAGATGATGGAAGCAAAAATGCTTCTGCCATCTCTTTTTTAGGTTTGTAAAGAAGAAACGATTCATTTGGATAAATTACAGTGTTCAAAAATCATCTGCCATACCGGTCATGGTATTGCGGCGTTGCCTTAAATGTATCAGAAAATAAGAAAAACCGGTCATTTCAAATGAAATAACCGGTTGATCTGGTACGCCAGAAGGGATTCGAACCCCCGACCTTTTGGTTCGTAGGAATTTACGGAGCGCAACTCAGCGGTTCACCGGGCATTTTTAGACCGCAATACACGGCTGCAAGCAGTGGAATTACCGTATCACCGATACACTTGTTTTAAGGGGGCTGGGAAACGTGGACCCCATGTCGGAACCCCTTAAAAAGCAGCGGTGTATGTCTGCTTACGACTGGACGGCTTATCCGGAATACCGAGTTTTAGCTTGCCTTGCTCAACCAGCGGCTGAATATAGCGCTTGTTAGCGTGGTACACGGTTCCAATGCCGAGAAAATCTGCAATTTCCTTACGGGTGCGCGGTGTGCGGCAGAATTGCAGAAGTGAGGCTGTTTTGTCTGCTGTATGGCTTGTGATAACCGGATTCTCTGGTTCAGCAGGATGATTGTACAGTACAACAACAAACTCATTCTGCCGGTTGATAAATACCGGAGCAGGGAGTCCTGCTTCCTGCATAGTGCGGCGCATAGTTGGGATACCGGAGTAACGGTGCTCTGCGTCAGTCAAACTTTCGGTCATAACGGCAAGGACCGGATTGCGGGCATCGGGATGCGCAAAACCGAGATCTTCGACCGACATGCGACCGTACAGAGAACCGGGGCTGTGGATCTCTAGCCGGTCGCTGAAAAAGTCAATCTGAATAGGAGTGCCCTCGGTGTAAATGCTGTAATCGCGGTGAATGAGCGCATTCAGCACAGCCTCGCGTATCGCGCTGATCGGATATTCGGTCTTGTCACATCGCTTGCCGGTTTCCGAATCGATGATCGTAGCGGTTTTCATGTTGCGCATACAGAATGCCATCGCCTCGGAAAACATATTGGAAATGGTGCCTTCCATGCGCTTATTATCGAGAAAACGCGCTCCGCTGTCGGCAGTATCACCAATTTCCGTGCCGGGAACGACAATGCCGGTAATACCAAGCTCCGGCAGAAAACCTTGCGGATAAACGCAGAAATTCAGCAGACCGGCGATCGTCGGTATGCTGTTTCGCGTGATCGACAGCATTTCCATAGCCTGCGTATCGTTCATCTGCGCAAACTGCGGACGCGATATACGGCGTTCGGTCAGAAAGGCGTTCAGCAGGTCTTTATCGAGGAAATCCACCGTCGCACGCTCGATAACGCGCTCATCGTCATGCATATGGTTACGGTATGCTTCAAAACAATAGATTTCGTAATCGGTCATATGGCGGTCAGCATCGCCCACACGCACATAAGAGCCGTTTTGAATGCCAGCACCGATGTAGTAACACGGACGCTCGGCGTAGGCAATTGACGGAATCTCTGCCGAACAAATCCACACGCCTTCGTATTCAGCGGTGGTAAACAGAGCACGAACTGGCGGCTGCATTTGATTGCACTGCTCGGTTACTTTTTTCTGCAAATCCTGCAGATCATACACGCCGACTGCTGCGAAATGTTCGTTTTCATCCAGTCCAAACAGGAGAATACCGCCGCTGTTCTGGTTGGAAAAGCTGGAAAGCGTATCACGCAGTTTGCTTGGGCAGCCGCGATGCGCAGTTTTTACTTCAATGGTTTGTGCTTCGGCCTGCTGTGCCTGTACACGTTTTGCAAGTTCGATCAAATCTTCAATCTGCATTTTGAAAATCCACCACCTTTATTTATATTATACGCCAGATTATCAAAATGTAAATCTGGATTTTGAAAATCTGTTCGATGATTTTTGATAATATCTCACAACAACGCAGGCCTTGTCAATCGGATACTTCCGAGCGGCAGGGCCTGTCGTTTTGCGCATGAACCGCACTTATCTATTCTAACCTTTTTACACTTTCTATCATTTACAATGCCATATTCAGGTCTAAACTATCCTGTTAAGGCATTTGAGAAGAAAATCAGTCATATCGAAAAATGCAATTTATTTTGGGAAAATATTCACTATTCGACATTATCTTTTTGCATTCCGATAACATATAGATAATCTTAACACATTGGAGGTTATCTCTATGGATATGAAAAGACATCTTAAATCTGCACTCAAACATCTTGGTTTCGACAAGCCTCGCAAGGCTCAGATTATTCCGATGAATACGCTCGATGCCGGACAGGACGCAATTGTAATTGCTGCCACGGGTTCCGGAAAACAGGTCATCTATGAAACGGTTGGACTTGCCCATTCGGACAAGCTGACTATCGTCATCGAACCTTTGCTTGCGCTGATTTACAATCAGGTGCAGACGTTACAGGCTCATGGTGTTGCTGCTGATTATATCGATATGACCCGCTCGAAAGAGGATATTGATAAGATATTACACCGGGCTCGCAAAGGAAAACTGACTTTCCTCTATATCACTCCCGAACGACTGCAAAATCATGCGTTTATCGAAGCTATGCAGCATTCGGATATCGGATATCTTTATGATCGTGGCGGACGAGTGTCACTGTATTACGGAATGGGGCTATACGTTCCGTGATGCTTATCTGCACATTGGCGATTTTATCGGCAAGCTGAAACGTAAGCCGGTTATTTGTGCCTGCTCTGCGACAATATCTGCTGACTCTTTGAATACCATTCCTGATAGTCTGCATATGGACAAGCCTGCGGTTCTCCGCAGTGATTTACGACGCGATAATCTTATTCTGCTCAAGAAGGACGTTACCTGTCAGAAGAAACTGTTGGAGGAACGGCTGGAATTCCGTATCAAGAAACTATGCAAAGTACAGTTTACAAGGGACTACACAGGGTAGGTATCTGACGGGAGGTGTGCTACCCGTCAGATTTTCCATGTAATATTCAAGCTGTCGCTTGTGGCGGCTATGGTGGTAATCATCAAATCCACCACCCGCCGCTTGTCGTCAAAGGATACATTCTCCCAAGTGTCGAGGTAGCCGGAAATCTGGCTGACCTGTTCCGGGCTGATGGCTTCCACCGTCAGCTCCGCTATCCTCGCCAGAAGTTCCTGCTTGCGCCCGTCCAGTTCCGCTATCTTCACATTCACATAGGAGAGC
The DNA here is from genome assembly GCF_027684505.1 of Butyricicoccus sp. AF18-9LB. NCBI lineage: Bacteria > Bacillati > Bacillota > Clostridia > Eubacteriales > Butyricicoccaceae > Butyricicoccus > Butyricicoccus sp. AF18-9LB. Next base: position 9,467 of record NZ_JAQCWA010000026.1, on the reverse strand, counting down.
AGCACATTGTTTGCGCCCGTCAGACTGTCCACCAGCTTTTCAATCTCGCTGTCCACATGGGCAAGCTCCACTTGCAGGGCGGCGATTTTCGGGTTTGCCTTTGCCGCTTTCTTTCTGCCTGTCAGCGTCTTGTAGCTTGCCAGCTTCTTTACCATCTGCTGATAAACAACCGCTTCCAGTTCCGAAGTGATGATTTTCCCGCACCCCGGACAACTCTTGTTATCCAGCCGTTTCGTACAGCGAAGGTATTGCTTGCCGGAGGGATTGAAGATACTCATAAGGGCATATCCGCAGTTCCCGCACTTGATTTTTCCCGCCAGCCATGTGTGGGTGGCTTTCCGGGCAGACTGGATTTTCATGTTGTTCATCAGCTTCTTGCGGCAGGTCAGCCAGATGTCGGAGGGGACAATACCCTCATGGGGAGCCAGCACCAGCATTTGGTCTTTCAAGTCGTTCTTTTTGCTGGGCTTCACATCCCGACCTTGATACAGATAGCAGCCGTTCATGCCCGTAAAATCGGCAGCGTCATTGACAATGACTGTCCCTTGACTTTTAAAAAACTCGTACACATCAAGGTCTGCCTGCACATAGACAGGATTGCGTAACATCTGCGCCAGCGTGGGGCGTATCAGCTCTTTGCCATTGAACAAGATACCCTGTTCGGCAAAGTACCGGGTAATGTCCCCGTAGGAGGTAGTGGGCTGGGCGTACATCTCAAACATCAGCCGGATATTTGCCGCTTCGTCTGGATTTACCACCAGCTTTTTTGTGTTGATACCGTCCATCTTGATTGGCTCTGTATGAAAGCCGTAAGGGGCTTTCCCACCCATCTTGAAACCTCGCTGGCTGCGGGAATAGTAAGCGTCCGTTACTCGCTTCTGTATGGTTTCCCTTTCAAGCTGGGCGAACACGATACAGATATTCAACATCGCCCGCCCCATCGGGGTGGAGGTATCAAATTTTTCCGTAGAGGACACAAACTCCACATTGTACTGCTGAAACAGCTCCATCATGTTGGCAAAGTCCAGAATGGAACGGCTGATACGGTCGAGCTTGTAAACCACGACTTTTGCAATCAGCCCCCGCTTGATGTCCCGCACCAGTTCTTGAAACTTCGGACGGTCTGTGTTCTTGCCGCTGTACCCCTTGTCTGTGTATTCCTTGCAGTTACCGCCTTTCAACTCGTATTTGCAAAATTCAATCTGGCTTTCAATGGAAATGCTGTCCTTTTTGTCCACCGATTGTCTTGCATAGATTGCGTCTATTCGATTGTTCATATTGTCGCTCCTTTTCTTAAAAAGAAACGGAGCTGCTGACACCTTTATTATACCGCCAGCAGCCCCGCAAATCAACGATGGCTTCGGAAAATCTTATGCCCCGGCTTCCTCACTCTGCCGCTTGTCGGCATACTTGCGGAACACCTCATAAAGCTGCTGTTCCAGCTCCCGGCGTTTTGCCGCTTCCTGCTCCGGCGTGAACACCGGGGAGAGATTTTCCAGCGTGATTTCCTTTCCTTGAAAAGTCACGACTTCGGTTTCTTTCTTGTATCTGATATGCTCCATAGTACCTCCGTATTTAATTTTCAAAGTGCAGTGCCGCCATGCTGCGGCGTGAAATGTTTTCTGTCATCAATCACCGTTCCCTTGTGTGCCGCTGCTGCCGTTTCAGTTCTGCCAGCACCTCCGGCGGGATACGGTCTACCAGCCGCTGAATGTCTTTCAGCTCGCTTTCCAGCTTTGCCCGTTCCATCGTATCTTTCATCTTGCCTTTTTCACTGGCTTTTGCTCTGGCTTCCAACTGTTCATTTTCTGCTAAAAGGTCGTTTATTGTGGCCTTGTATTTTTTGAGCTGACCGGAGAAATTCTCCATCTGCGGAAACCACTTTTTCAGCAGGGAGAGGGCTTCCTCTTTCTTCTTTCCGGCGTTGAACGGGGTAATACCGTCCAGCGTGGCTTCAATGGCTCTTGCCTGTTTGGAGAGATTGACCGCCTGCTTGAACAAACGGGTGGGGATATGCTTCCTGCCTGTCTTGCTGGCACTTTCCCCACGCTCCAAGTCGGGATATTTCTCCACCATACAGGCGTGGAAATCGTCCTGCCACTTCGTCAGGTTCGCCCGGTTGCCGATGATTTCTTTGGCGCACAGGCGGTTGTCCTTTGTCAGCGGAACAAAGGTCAAATGCAGGTGGGGCGTTTTCTCGTCCATGTGTACCACCGCCGACACGATGTTTTCTTTCCCTACCCGCCCGATTAAGAAATCAGCCGCCCTCTGGAAAAATTCCTGTATCTCCTTTGGGGACTTCTTCTTAAAAAATTCCGGACTGGCGGTAATCAGCGTATCCACAAACCGGGTGCTGTCTTTCCTTGTACGGCAACCGGCCTGTTCGATACGGTTTTGAATAAAATGATAGTACCTGCCCTCTGGCTTGATGATGTGGAAATTGTATTTGCTTCGGCTGGTATCAATGTCGGGGTTGCTGGCGTATTGCTCTTTCTGCCGTTCGTGATGGACTTCCAGCGGTCTTGCCGGATTGCCCTTGTGCTTTTCAAATCGCAAAATTGCGTGTTGTGCCATGAAACTCCTTTCCCCATTCCGTTCCTTTCCGGGACTTCTCCACAGGAAAATCCCGCAGAAAATATCTCGGATAGGAAGGAAATGGATAGAATATAAATCAATATTTTTATCTTTGTATTTCTATATACCGTCTGGTTTTCGTACTTCAAGAGGATTGATTATCGTACTTATGGAGTGCGGTTTTCAGTCCTCCGGCGTTCCATAACCGGATTTCTTGAAGTCGGTGTTTGGAACCGCTTCGTAGGATTTTGGGTAAATGCAGTTGGGTTTTCCACAGCCCTGCTTCTGGATCTCCACCAGCCCCGCATACTGCAATTCCCGTAGGGTATTGACGGCTTTCTGCCGCCCACAGTGGAGCAGGGCGACCACCTCGCAGATTGGATAATACAGGAAAATGCGCCCGTATTCGTCCGCCCAGCCGTTCTTGCGGGATAGTTCTGTCCGGCGCAGGATAAAGGCGTACAGTATCTTCGCTTCGTTGGACAGTGGCGTGAATGTGGGGGCTTCAAAAAGGAAATTGGGAAGCCGGGTAAAGCTGACCGCCTTTTCCGGCTGATGGATATAAATAGTGTTTGTCATATCGTGTTTTGTGGACGGTTAGAAGCCCGTTTCCGGGGGCAGACGGTAGTTTCTATTGCCTGCCCCTGTTCTGTGCTTGCAAAGCCTTGTAAATCAAGGACTTTTCAGCCCCTAACTGTCCACACAAGACCTCCTTTTCCGTTCACTTTCTGTTTTCTGCCGCCTGTGAACTCTGGCTGCGCAGTCGGGACAGTATTTTGCCCGGTTGGACTTTGGGACGAACACTCTGCCGCAGACCGCACAGCGTTTTAGCTCCTTATCCCGGAAAATCTCCACTTCCAGCGTTCCGTCCAGCGGCAAGACCGACCAGCGGAACCACTTACAGCAGACCGAGAAAGAAACCGTCTGCGGGCAGGTGCAGGTGTCCCCATCGTCAAGGGAAATGCAGTTGCCGCCCTCACAACAGCAGCACTCCCGGCGTATCAGGCTGTTTGCCTGTTTCCTCTGCGCCGGCGTCATACGGTAGAGGGAGCCGTCCGGTTTGCGCTCTATGGGCGGCAGTCGTTTATATGGGTTCTCTCTCATGTGTTCCCTCCATTTTTCTGTTGCCGTTCTCCCCAAAAAGGCTTCCTGCCCCATTCCTGCGGCGTGTTCCCAACAGGGGCCCCCACAAAGTCGTTGGACTTTGTGGGGAGAGGAGCCACAGCGGAGCGAGTGAGCTTTCGCCATTTGGCGGAAGCGAATGATACGCAGCTTGTGGCGACGAGGCACGCTCCCCGGACTTCGGGACATTTTGTCCCGAAGTGGCTCGTAGCGGTGCTTCCCCTGCCGGGGTATTCCTTTTCGGACGGTCATTCATTTTTCAAGGTGCGGCTCATCGATGAACTAAGATAAGTCTACACCTAAATGACCGCCCGCCCCGTATATCCATAAAGTCGGAAATCAGCCCGGAAAACTTTCTATTTCCACGCTCTCGGAATTGTGGTAGAATAGAAATAATGAGTGATAAATAGGAGATAGGAAAGCCTTTATAAATGGATATTTGAAAAGATATATTCATTTTCACGATGGAAAAATGGAGGAGGCACAATGAACTTTAACGAAGCAATGCAAATGCTTGGAAACAAGTTGCAAGGAAAGTACGGACATTTAGGCTTTAAGTATAAAAAATCTGACAAAACACTTACGAGGCACAGTAAAAATTTCACCTATATGATTGCGTTTTCCTCATTCGGCGGGAACACAAAGGATAGCATAAGTATAGAGGTTTGCTATATAATCAACACTCGTCCATACGACCCTTATGGTTATGCCAAACCAGACCTCAACACACAACCGCTGTTTTACAGTTTAAGAGACAATGAAATATATCTTGACATAGGAAATGAAGAAAAAATTGATAATACCTTTGAGATTGTTTGTCAGTGGATGGATAAATTACTGATTCCAAAAATGAATGAGCTTTGTGCTACCGAGTAAAATGAGCAGTTGACAATATCAGTGAATTATCTGCGAGAAAATTAGAAATATTTTTGACTATCAAGCAGACAAGGAGGGGGAGCATGGAACTATCCATACAAGAACGATTGAAAGACCTGCGTGTGGAGCGTGGGCTGACGCTGGAGCAGCTTGAGGAACAGGTAAATCTCTCCAAGTCTGCACTGGGCAGTTATGAAGCAAAGGACTTCAAGGACATCAGCCACTATGCCATTATCAAGCTGGCGAAGTTTTACGGCGTGACTGCCGATTATCTGCTGGGGCTGTCCCAAACAAGAAATCACCCAAACGCCGATCTTGCAGACCTGCGTTTGAGTGATGATATGATTGAACTATTGAAAAGTGGGCGGGTGGATAATTCCCTCTTGTGTGAGCTGGCGGTACACCCGGATTTCCCCCGGCTGATGGCTGACCTTGAAATCTATGTGAACGGCGTGGCGGTGAAGCAGGTGCAGGCCGCAAACGCCATAGTGGATGCCATGAGCGCAACCATTATGAAGCAGCACAATCCCGGCTTGTCTGACCCGCAGTTAAGGCAGCTTGTCGCCGCCCATATTGACGATGACAGCTTTTGCCGCTATGTGATACAGCAAGACATAAACAAGATAGCCCTTGACCTGCGGGAAGCCCATAAGGACGATTTTTTCAGCGTTCCGGAGGACAATCCGCTGGAAGATTTCTTGCAGACCGCCGAGGAAACTGCCAGTCCAGACAGCGACCCGGAGCAAGCGGCTTTGGCGTTTATCTGTAAGCGGCTCAAGCTGAATTTGAAAAAGCTGTCCGAGGAAGAAAAGAAGTGGCTGAAAAAGATTGCACAGAAGTCGGACTTGCTGAAAAATCCAAACCCGCAGCGGGGGAGAAAATAAGAGAGCGATAAACAAGAAATCTGAAAGGAGTTATCAATATGAGTTATGATTTGATGGTTTTTGAGAGAACAAAAGCACCTACCACAAAAAAAGAGTTTATGGCATGGTATGAAAAGCAAATGGAATGGGAGGAAGAACATGATTACCAAACGATTAGTGTTTCTTCTCCGGCTTTACAAAACTGGTTTATGGAAATGAAAGAAAAATTCCCGCCCATGAATGGGGAATATGCACCGAATGACGATGCTCTTGATGACGATGAAAATTTGGAGTTGCATATGGTTGATTACAGTATTGGGTATAATGTAATTTACGCTGCGTTTTCTTGGTCGGTGGCAGACGAGGCGTATGAACTTATGCGTAGTTTAGCTCAAAAACACAAGGTTGGATTTTTTGATGTGAGTGGAGATGATGGCGATATTATTTTGCCAGATGGAATTATGATAAAATAATATGATACATACCTATTCCCATTCTCACTTACCGGGAAAATAGCAAAGCCAGCCGAGCCAGTCAACGGTCAAGATGAACGGCGCACAAATGCGCCGCCATTGACAGCCCCGCCCGCCTTTGCTGATGGGCAATCAAGGCGGGAAAGCCCTAAAATGGCTTCCCGCCCATTTCTAAGAACTGATAAGTCAGATTTGCTGAAAAATCCAAATCCACAGCGGGGACGGAAGTAGAGAACAATAAATAAGAATTTACAGGAGGAAAATCAATGGAGAACTTGATTAAGTTTTTAGAAGATAAGATAACGGATAAAATGTCTGTGGAAGAAATAGTTGATGTTTTTGAGCAGATGTGCAGCACACCGCTTGAAGAAGATATGGTTTTATTTGAAACCGGAACATTTACTGCTTTTTCAAAAGAACCATTTTTTCAAATTTCATTAGTTCGACAGTTTTCAAATGATGATGAAGAGTTTTATCAAATCCATGTAGTCATCTTGTATAAGCCAACCGCTGAAAATAAAATTTTCAGCGAAACAACATGGGACGAAGATTTAGACGAAAATATATTTGACTATATCAGAAAATCAGCGTCGTTTGCTTATGCAAGAAATCATGAATACATCGAGGTAAAAATATATATGGACGAAACTTAACTTCTCATTTATCAGGGAGATAGCAAAGCCCTAAAATGGCTTCCCCGCCCATTCCAATTTTGAGAGAAAAATCTGTTTGCTTTTTTGTGAGTGTGTCCACAAGTTCGGGACATTTTGTCCCGAAGTCCGGCGTGGGACGAGGACCGGGGGCTTTCATATACGCCCTGTCTGCTGACGAAACCAGCCCTGCGCTTGCGGCTCCACGACACGCAATCACAGCCCTGTTTTTCTGCTGCTTCAAATGCCCTTGCCCGACCCGGCGGCAACCTCATTTTCGCAGCAACGCCGACAGAGCGTATAACACACTACACTTTGCAAGCAAAGTCGTGTGCCAAGGGGCAAGCCCCTTTGGAAACCCCAGACAACAAAACAGGCTGAATATCTCGCACTTCCCCGGTGCTTGATATTCAGCCTTTATTTGTTGTCAGCAGCCCCCGTTTCGTGGTCTGCGTGTAGTTCCTTGTAAACTGACCTAAGCTGATTGATAAATATCACAAGGATGGCTCGGTGCTGATCTTTGCGCAGACTACGGCTTATGTCGATGCGTTATATAATATCCTGCGTGAAAGATATATGGACGAGGTGACTCGCTATCATTCACGAGTTAAGCCAGAACGTCACAAGAAAGAGCTGCTGTTCGACTTCCTGCATGGTGAAAGAAAAATTATGATTTCAACCTCGGCGTTCTCGATGGGTATTGATGTTTCCGATATTGAACTTGTTGTACACTTTAACGCGCCGATCAGCATGACGGATTACATTCAGCAGATTGGCCGAGCGGGACGCGACGGACGCAAGGCACACTGCGTTCTTTTCTACGATCAGAATGGCGATGATGACACTATCTCAAATAGCTTTATCAAGAAGGCGAAAAAGCAGTCAGCCAAAGCTGCGAAAACGATAAAATCGAATCTAAACCAAGTACACAACTTCATCCATAGCGATAATTGCATGGTATGCGATATTCTCGAATACTAAGGACAGCATGAAAACAAAACCTGTAAGCGCTGCACGATATGTGCACAGAAACGGAGGAACAGCAAATGATTACGAACAAGCACGGTATCCACACCTTTTCGTTGAAATTACAATGCAAATATTCCGAAATACAGAACATTATTGAACAAAACGAGTGTATTCGCACCGGCAAAGGGAAATTAGGTCTTTCGTCGTATTACCAGATGCCACAGTTCAAGGACATTGGTGTTGAGGTACAGCTTGGTCAGTCTGTTTCGCATCCGTGCTGGCTGATACTGATTATTAACCCGTCTTCGTTGCTTGCCGGTACATATAAACCGACCGCATTGTTTCAGGCTGACAAAGAATCTGTTCAGCAGGTAAAGCACCGCCTGCGAGATATCCTTGATCAAATCGGCGTTGACCGACAGCTCAAGGGGTTTAAGCTGTCACGGTGTGATTTGACCTGCAATCTGTACTATGAGCGCAAGGCGGATGTTCAAGATCGTTTGGATATTTTCAAGAAATCCTTTCCTATCCCCCATTACAACACGGTTAAGTTTGGAAAATACGCAAATTCCGATGAGCAATTCAAGGGAGCCAATAAGCATTCATGGACAATCGAGAATAAGTCTAAAAGCTGTGCTTTTTCGGTTTATGATAAAACGTATGAACTCGAGAAACGACATAATATCGTTATTGACGAGCATATTCTTCGACTGGAATTGCGATTTGGTCGTTCGAAAATCACCAAGTTGACTAAGGCTAAAGACTGGGAAAGTCAGCTGATCGAACTTGGCTCGCAGATTGAAAAACAGCAGCATAAGTTTCTCCACCGGCTGCATATGACGCACTTTGCCCCGGTTTCGCTTCCCGAGCTGCTGGACCGTATCAATGCCTCCAAGTACCGCGAAAAGACGAAAAAGAAGCTGCGCCGTATCGCGAAAAAGGCGAACGGCTGCGTTTCGCTCGCAGCCGTTCAGAAAGATTGCAGAATTAAAAAATTTGAGTTTATTAAATTGTTGGGAAAGTTTGAGGAGATGGAGACAGGATGTATTTCATTCAAGTCATAAATCTATTTCTCATCAGCGCATGCAGGCAAATTTTCTCTTTTATCATCATTTATAATTTTCGTTCTAACGGCCTGCTGCAGGGTGTTTGAGCCTGCTTAAACAGCATGATTTGACGTTCAATCGCCAACATTAGAATTATGGAGTAGCGATTGTCGCATTTCTTATGCGGCTTACGAAAATGTAAAGTAAATTTGCAAAATGGCTTATCTATAGGAAGACAAATGGAGAAAGCTCATGTTATTTTGCATGAGACGTTTTCTTATGAGTAGAAATAGAAGGAATATTGGAATAGAATGTAGTAAATATGTTGCTGAACTATACCATACATGGTAATATAATGAATATATTGTTACCTGCTTGCAGAATGCAGATACTTTAAAAATTTTCAGAAAAAAATCGAGAATCTTAAATCTTTTTTAAAATTCGTCCCTCTTATATCCGTGAAGGGAGGGAAGAACTCCAAATCATGAAACCGGAGGCAGACAGCATGGAAATGAAAGAGCAGATAACACAGGAAGAAGCGTGTGCTCGGGGGCTGATGGAAGCAGAGTACGAACAGCTTGCTAAGCTGGTAACAATGCTGCAGGTGAACCCTAATGATGGGCGGGCATTTGAAAAATTTTATGAACTGACATACCCGCGTATCCTGTACACAGCACGTGGTCTGGTCGATAACGAGCAGTCTGCGCTTGACGTTACACAGGAGGTATACATTGCGTTTTATAAGAATATTGAAACAATTCGGCAGCCAAGAGCAATCATAAGCTGGCTGCACCGCACCGCAACCGGCAAGGCAAAGGACATGCGCGAACGTGCCTCTGCGCAGAACGAAACTCTGCTGCAGAGTGAGGAGCAGGAGTATGTATTTACCAACAC
>NZ_JAQCWA010000025.1:0-31438 GCF_027684505.1 Butyricicoccus sp. AF18-9LB | reverse complement strand
CTATATGCGCCCGAAGCTGACCAACCGCAAGAATGCGGACGACGAGCTGATCTACACCTACATGTGCTCCACCAAGGAGCGTAGCCACGGCACGGTCTGCTCTATGAAAAACTGCAACGGCAACACGCTGGACGCCAAGATCATCGAGGAGATCCGCAAGCTGTCCGCCGACAAGGAGACCCTTACCCGGCTGCTGGCGCAGACCAAGAAGGTTATCAGCGGCAGCAAGGAGGGCTACGATGCAGAGCTTGCGCTGCTCCGGGAGAAACACGCCGAGACGGAAGAACGCCTCAAACGGCTGGTGGAGTCCCTGTCCGTTGCCAGCGACACCTCTGCAAAGTACGTCATGGAGCAGATCGACGAACTGCATCGGGAGAGCGAGACTCAGCAGGCAAGACTTTCCGAGTTGGAAGCCCTCACCGAGCAGAGCCGGATGCTGCATCAGGAGTTCGCCTTCCATCAGGAAATGATCGAATCCTTTGCCAGCGCGGTGGATTCTGCTACGCTGGAGGAAAAACGCCGCCTGCTGCACACCATCGTCAAAAAGGTGGTCTGGGACGGCAAAAACGCCTATGTTTACCTCTTTGCGGAGGATGGAGAGGCGGATTTGCCGCCCGTAGAACAACCTATGTATCCGTTGGGAGAGGATAGCGAATGGAAAATGAACGTAATATTTAACGGTATGCGGGCGGTCACTGACCGGTCCCTGCGATTACACGATTGCCGATGTTTGAGAGAACGCCATTCTCACCTGATAAATACACCGATTTTCCCCTCACCTGCATTCTCCATTCTCCATTTTCCATTCTCAATTATTCAACTTTCCCTTTATCATCCCCGCAGAATATGGTATACTAAAAATGTATCAACCCATTTCCAAAGGAGAGGTGCATACCATGAATTACGCTTATACCTATACATACACACCGCTTTTCACAATGATTCTGCCGATTCTGGCACTTTTACTGATTCTTGCGGGCGGCATCGCGCTGTACACGCTGTTTGTCCGCAAACCGAATCACTACCACGGTGCAGCGGCAAAGCTGCATGATTTTCTCAATTTCCGGCACGCATACACCGAGGGTCTGCTGAAAATCCTGTACTGCATGACGGTCGCTGCGCTGGCTGTTTACAGCGTTATTCTGCTGTTTTTCCACTTTTTCTGGGCGATCCTGCTGTTTATCGTCGGAAATATTGCTGCACGGCTCGGCTATGAATTTATTATGATGCTGTTCAGCATGCACCGCACCCTGCGCAGCATTGACCGCAAAATGCCCGAGCCGCAGCCGTTCGAGCAGCCGGCTCCCGAGCCGCAGAATACACCGGAAAATCCGCTCCCGCCCGATCAGCCGTAACACAAGCTGCTGTTTCCGCTTGAAATTTGTTCAACGCAGATTGCAAAAACACGCAAGTCATGATAAAATAGATATACTATTATAGAATTTCGCGGCAGGACCAACCCATGTGCTGCCCTACAGAAAAGTGTATCTTAGAAAAAGGAGGTCCGTGCATTGAAAATTCAGGAAAGCGCGGAAAACTACCTGGAAGCCATCCTGGTTCTGACGCAGAAAAATGGACAGGTGCGCTCGATCGACGTTGCGCACTACACCGGCTTTTCCAAGCCGAGCATCAGCCGTGCCGTTGGCCTGCTGCGCGATAACGGTTACGTTTCCATCGACCAGAACGGTCTGCTGGGACTGACCGAATCCGGCATGCAGATTGCCACCAGCATTTACGAGCGCCACACCGTGCTCACCGCGTTCCTCACCGCTCTCGGCGTGGACGCTGAGACCGCCGCTGAGGATGCGTGCCGCATCGAGCATGTGCTGAGCGAGGAAACCTTCGACAAGCTCAAGCAGCATGCGAAGGCGTATATCGACGCACAGGGTAAATAAGACCCGTTGAAAATCCTGCCTGAAAAGGCAGGATTTTTTATATCAAATTTTATCGAACAAATTTTCGATAAAATCATTGCATTCAAATCGGCACCCTGTTATAATGGGTGTATCGAATCCGAATACACCGCCGCTCTGCGGCTTGCATATTTGTAACTTTTTCAGGAGGAAATGCTATCATGGCTACCAAAAAGCAGTTGGAACCGGTCGCTCCTGCGGCTGATAAGAAGAAAGCACTTGCCGCTGCGCTCGGTCAGATCGAAAAGCAGTTCGGCAAGGGCTCGGTCATGCGTCTGGGTGAAAACACCGGCATGAACATCGAACACATCCCGACCGGCTCGATCGGTCTGGATCTCGCGCTCGGCATCGGCGGTCTGCCGCGCGGCCGAATCATTGAGATCTACGGACCGGAATCCTCCGGTAAGACCACAGTTGCACTGCACAGCGTTGCAGAGGCACAGAAGCTGGGCGGCACGGCTGCGTTTATCGATGCCGAGCACGCGCTCGACCCGGTTTACGCCAAGGCACTCGGCGTTGACATTGACAGCCTGCTGGTCTCCCAGCCGGACACCGGTGAGCAGGGTCTGGACATTGCAGAAGCGCTCGTGCGCTCGGGCGCGATCGACATCGTGGTTATCGACTCGGTTGCCGCGCTGACGCCGCGCGCCGAAATCGAAGGCGAAATGGGCGATTCCTTTGTCGGTCTGCATGCCCGCATGATGAGTCAGGCGATGCGCAAGCTGGCCGGCTCGATCGCCAAGAGCCAGTGTGTAGCCATCTTTATCAACCAGCTGCGTGAGAAGGTCGGCGTCATTTACGGCAATCCGGAGGTCACCACCGGCGGCCGTGCGCTCAAATTCTATGCGTCTGTCCGCATGGAGGTTCGCCGCGTGGAGCATCTGAAAAACGGCACCGAGCTGATCGGCAGCCACACCCGCGTAAAGGTTGTAAAAAACAAGGTCGCTCCCCCGTTCAAGCAGGCTGAGTTCGATATTATGTACGGCGAAGGCATTTCCCGCACGAGCGAGCTGGTCGATCTCGGCGTGGAATTCGGCATCCTCAACAAATCCGGCGCGTGGTTCTCCATGGGCGATACCCGTCTGGGTCAGGGCCGTGATGCTGCCAAGCAGTATTTCAAGGATCATCCGGACATCGCGGATGACGTACAGAAGCAGATCATGGAAAAGGTTGCCGAGGAGCGCAGCAAGCTGGCGCAGAGCCATGCGGCACGTCCTTCCGCTGCTGTGCCGACCGAGAAGGCCGAAAAGCCTGCGGATAAGGCGCCGCGTCCGTCGTCCTCCAAGGCAGTCTCCATCGACGCGGACGATTTTGACGACCTCGACGAAGAATAATGAGCGAGGATAAATACCGCGCAGCCCTCGATATGGCGGCAAAACAGCTGTCTTACCGGGCGCTGAGTGCGAAAATGCTGCGCGACAAGCTGCTTGCCAAGGGGCACGATGAGGAAGCCGCCGATTACGCGCTTGCGTGGCTGACCGAACGCAGTCTGCTGAACGATACGCTGTTCGCGGAAAGCGTTGTACGCGGCTACACGCGCAAGGGCTACGGTGCGGCACGCATCCGGCAGGAGCTGACCCGCCGCGGCATAGACCGCGACACCGCAGAAGCAGCTATGCAGACCTTCTCTCCGGATGAGGCGCAAATGCTGGCTCTGCTCGAAAAACGCCTGCGCGGTGACGTTTCCGATCGCAAAGAGGTCGAAAAAGCCGTTGCAGCACTCCAGCGTCGCGGTTTTGCATGGAATGATATCAAGCGCGCACTCGAAATCTACGGCAGTTCGCTGCCGGAGGAAGAATAATTTTTTATTCAAGGGTTTCCATCATCAAGCGAATCTTTTCGCGCGATAGCGCGCATGAAATAGAATTTGCTGTGCAAATTCCAAAAAAGTCAGGGCGTGTACCTGACTTTTTTGACTTATAGAGGGAGAAAGTTTCTGCACAGGAACTTTCGGACGACTCTGGAACGGCCCACGGTCCGTTCCTCTTGTCGGCAAAACGGTAGTTTTGCGACAGGGTCTTGCATGAATCCCGCGGTTGGAGTATCATAATAAGAGGAGAAAACTCTACCGGAAAGGAAGTATTTCCATGGAAACCAATAAAATTCCCGCCCGCGCAGATGTGCCCGCAAAGGACAAATGGGCGATTCAGGATCTGTTTGCGACCGACGATGACTGGCGTGCCGCGTTAGCGAAGGCCAAGGAGTTCATTCCGCGCATCACCGCATTCCGCGGCAGACTGGCCGAAAGCGGCGCTGTTCTGCTGTCTTTTTTCCGTCTGGATGATGAAATCAGCCTTGCATTTGACGCGCTTGTACACTACGCCCAGCGCCGCAGCGATGAGGACACCCGCGTCGCCGCCTATCAGGAGATGGTCAGCCAGGTGACGCGCTTCGCGGTCGAAATTCAGTCTGTCGCCGCGTTTGAGACCCCTGAGCTGCTCGCCATCAGCGATGAGGACATGAACCGTCTGTACGCCGAAGCACCCGAGCTGGAGCTGTACCGCCTGAATATCGACCGCATCCGCCGCCGCCGAGAGCATGTGCTGTCCGACAAGGAGGAGGCAATCCTCGCCGCTGCAGGCGAAATGGCCGCCAGCCCGGATGACATTTACTCCATGCTGAACGACGCCGACCTCAAATTCCCGGACGCGGTGGACAAGGACGGCAATAAGCACCCCGTCACGCACGGCACATTCATCCCGCTCATGCAGTCCTACGACCGCGTGCTCCGCAAGTCCGCGTTCGATTCGCTGTACTCGGTTTACGGCCAGTTCCGCAACACCTCGGCGGCAACGCTGTCCGCGCAGCTCAAGCAGCTGCTGTTCTTTGCGAATGTCCGCAAGTACCCCTCGACGCTGGATGCCGCCCTTGGCGGCAATGAAGTGCCGACCGAGATTTACCGCAACCTGATTGACGCGGTGCACCGCTCATTTGCACCCATGTACCGCTATGTTGCGCTGAGAAAGAAGCTGCTCGGCGTGGACGAACTGCACATGTACGACCTGTATGTGCCGGTCGTGGACGGCGTGGAAATGAAATTCACGTTCGAGGAGGCCAAGGAGATCGCACTGAAGGCGCTCGCGCCGCTCGGCGAGGACTACCTGAATCTGCTCCGCGAGGGCTTTGCAAACGGTTGGATCGACGTGTACGAGAACGAGGGCAAGCGCTCGGGCGCGTACTCGGCAGGTGCGCGCGTACACCCGTATGTGCTGCTCAACTTCAAGGGCACGCTCGACGATGTGTTCACGCTCGTGCATGAGATGGGCCACTCCATCCACTCGTACCTGTCCAACAAGACCCAGCCGACCGCGTATCAGGATTACGTTATCTTCGTTGCCGAGGTTGCATCCACCTGCAACGAGGCCCTGCTAATGGAGTACCTGCTGTCCGTCACGACCGATAAGAAGGAGCGCGCGTACCTCATCAACCACTTCCTCGAGCAGTTCCGCGGCACGCTGTACCGCCAGACCATGTTCGCCGAGTTCGAGCTGGCCGCCAACGAGATGACGCAGCGCGGCGAGGGCACGACCGCCGAAGCGCTCTGCGCGATGTACAAAAAGCTGAATGAGCAGTATTTCGGACCGGAAATGAACGTAGACGAGGAGATTTCGCTTGAATGGGCGCGTATTCCGCACTTCTACTACGATTACTACGTTTACCAGTACGCGACCGGCTACGCCGCTGCCATTGCACTTTCGCGCCGCATTCTGCGGGAGGGTGAACCGGCGGTGAAGGATTACCTCGGCTTCCTGTCCGGCGGCTGCTCTGCCGACCCGATCACGCTGCTGCGCGGCGCGGGCGTGGATATGGCAAGTCCGAAGCCGATTGAGGACGCAACAAAGCTGTTTGATGAAATGATCTCGGAGATAGAAAAGATTCTGAATTGAGCATTAAGAATGAAAAATGGAAAATGACGTTTCTTTTTGCATTTTTCATTGTCTGTAACACTCGATTAGAGCAAAGAAAAGGCACAGCCGATTGAAGTGACCCAAAAAAGTTAGACAAAAATTCAACGCAAAAATTGTTCAAGCAACCGAAAGGGCTTGCTGTCTGTGAATTGCAGGCGGCAGGCCCTTTAGCTTTGCCTTGATCCTGCGGTTGTTGTAGTAATCCAGATATTCAATGAACTCCTGCTTGAAGTGTTCCATAGAGTGAAATTCCTGCAGATACAACAGCTTACTCGAGCCGGGGTGCGGATTTAAAAACCATCTATCAGGCCGCTGATGAGCAGAAGGCGCTGGCTGCCTTAGACCGTGTAATTGAAAAATGGACTCCGAAATACCCGAATTCCATGAAACGCTGGAAGGACAACTGAGATGCTGTTTTACCTATTTTTAAGTTCTCAGCCACCGTCAGAAAGGTCATTTACACGACAAATGCGATCGAAATCACTGAATTCCACCTATCGGAAGCTCAACCGGTAGAGAAGTGTATTTCCAAGCGATACCGCCCTGTTAAAAGCCCTGTATCTGGCCACTTTCGAGGCTATGAAAAAATGGACTGCTACGATCCGAAACTGGACACAGGTTTACGGAGAACTAAGCATTATGTACGAAGGACGTTTACCTGAATAATTGGAAGGCCGGTCAAGAAGACAGGCGTGAACTGCACCCCATTTGTTAGACAGTATGGTATACTGTTAGGAAATGGGGTGTTTTTCTATGCCAAAAGGAGTACCAAACAAACGATATACGCCGGAATTCAAAAAACTGGTGATTAAAACCATGCAGGAAGAGAAATTGAGTTACAGCGAAACCTGCCGTAGATTTGAGGTAAACAGCAGAGATCGAATCAAATCATGGGAGCGAATCTACCTGGAGGAAGGGCCGGAAGGCTTTGCCGTTGAACGGCGCGGCCGCAGCAGTAAGGGCCGTCCGCCAAAGCGGCTGCCGAAGGAGGTAACGGAAGATCTGCTGGCAGAGGTTCAGCGGCTGCGTGCGGAGGTAGACTACCTAAAAAATTTGCAAGCCTTGGTTTTGGAAGACGAGCGACGCCAGCACAAAAAACGCTGGTAGTTCAAAAGCTAAGGCAAAAACACGCACTCAGTATACTGCTCTCAATCGCTCAACTGCCCCGTGCAACTTTCTACTATCATTTGAAGCAGATGCAGAGAGAAGACAAATATGCATCTGTTAAGCCTGCAAATAAAAAGTCAAGCCCTCAAGCGGACTTGACAAAAGAAAATATCGCAGGCAGCGGGCGGAGAAAAGCACAACACCAAAAGGCCGCCGCGAATGCGCCGACCTGCAGAGCCTGATTACAGCTGTTTATTTCGTGTGATGCAAGCCTGTGGAATCCATATCTACAGGCGGCAGATCTTCCAATGCAGCGAAGTATGCCATCCCACCTCGCACCTTCGGCACATCAATATGAGCCATGTCGTTCACCTCCAATCTTTCATTTTGCGTAAATTTGTGATACACCACTCTTGCCGTTTTGTAAATACGTTATACGAAAGTTTTTTACGCGAAACGCATTTTTTGCTTGCACAACGTATTTGCCTGTGATATAGTTAACTTATCATAAGAGGGAGGTACTCATTATGGGGAATATATCATCTGTCTTGAAAGCAAAGCGCAAAGAATTAGGACTTACACTCGCACAGATTGCCGAAAAAATCGGCGTAACCGAAGCTACTGTGCAGCGTTGGGAAAGTGGAAATATTAAATCGTTACGGCATGAACGCATTGCCAAACTGGCTGACATTCTCGGCGTTACACCTTCTGTATTGATGGGCTGGGACGAACCCACCGCACCAACTCTCCCCTCCCCCACCATCACCGAGGATACAGTGACATTTCCGGTCATCACCAGCGTAGCGGCGCACTACGACGGCGTATCCATCGACGAGAGCGCGGCCGGCGAGAAGATCGAAGTGCCGCGCGCCTACCTCAAAGGCCGGAAAGCCGAGGACTTCTGTGCTATGCGCGTGCGCGGCGACAGTATGTATCCGGCGTTCCAGAACGGCGACATCGTGCTGGTACTGCGTCAATCCACCATGAACCACTCCGGCGAGATCGGCGTGATCAGCTACGGTGATGACGAAATGACCATCAAACGCATCAACTATGTGGACGGCGAAGACTGGCTCAAGCTTGTGCCGCTCAATCCCGCGTACCCGCCCCGCCGCATTGAAGGCGTAGACCTCGAAAGCTGCCATATCATCGGCATCCCGCAGGTGCTGATACGGGAATATTAAGAAAAGGAGCTATCCCGCATGAATGACCTGAAACCTGCTCTTGCACAGCTTGCGAAGGACTGCGGTGCACGCAAACTCGTCCTGTTCGGCTCCCGCGCACGCGGCGATAACCGTCCGCGCAGTGATATTGACCTTGCGGTGTTCGGTATGCCGGAGGAGCAGCAGACGCGGTTCTGGTGCGGCATGGACGATCTGCCGACCCTGCTGAAATACGACGTTGTGTTTGTCGATGACTACACCTCGCCCGAGCTGCTTGCTGAAATTGACCGAGATGGAGTGATACTGTATGAAAACCAAACGCGATAACTTTGTAAATGCTGCACATCGACTGGCGGAGGCGGTAACGGACTATCGGAACATCCGAAACGACACCGTCCGCGACGGCATGATCCAGCGGTTTGAATTTACCTTTGAGCTGGGCTGGAAGGCACTCAAGGAATATATGCTCGACGCTGGCATGCAGAATACCCTGCAATTCCCAAAGCAAGTGCTGCGTGAGGCGTACGCCGCCGAGCTGATCGACGATGAAAGCGTCTGGCTGGATATGCTGAATGCCCGCAACCAGACTTCGCATATCTACGATGACCATACTGCCGCTGTTATCGCAGCAAAAATCCAGAACGCCTATCTGCCCGAGTTGCAAAAGCTCGCCGCGCGGTGGGAGAAATAAAAAATCCCGCCCCGGTGCTACCAACACCAGAGCGGGACATTCACGGCAAGCCGCTGCGCAAGTCCTTTTACAGCACGGTGAGTCTGTCCGATGCGAAGAAGAAAGCCGAGGAGTACCGCGTAGCCTCCGAGGTGTCGGCTCGTACCGGTGAAGCCTTTGTGCCCTCCACCTACAAGCAGCCGTTCGTTGACGTCAACACCTATGAGCTGACCTATGTCAGTCTGGTCGAGGGTCATCTGATCCCCTATTTCGGGGCGGCGCGGTTGAGCGATATTCGTCCGGCGGACATACAGGCGTACTTCGCCACAAGGACGGAATGTTTGGAGAGCCGGCTGAAGAAATGAACTGCACCCCATTTGTTAGACAGTATGATATACTATCTAACAGATGGGGTGATTTATTATGTCAAGAGGAAAACCAAACAAACGATACACGCCAGAATTTAAGAAGCTGGTCGTGGAAACCATGATGGAAGAAAGGTTGAGTTACAGCGAAACCTGCCGTAGACTTGAGGTAAACAGCAGAGACCAGATCAAATCATGGGAACGAATCTATCTGGAAGAAGGGCCAGAAGGCTTGACGGTCGAACGGCGCGGCAGCGACTGCGTGCGGAGAACGATTACCTAAAAACTTGCAAGCCTTGGTTTTGGAAGACGAGCGACGCCAGCGCAGAAAGTGCAGGTAGTTCAAAAGCTGAGGCAAAGACATTCTCTGGATATTCTTCTCTCAATCGCTCAACTGCCCCGTGCAACTTTCTACTATCATTTGAAGCAGATGCAGAAAGATGACAAATACGCATCTGTTAAGGAAGAAATCGCAGCAATTTAATTCTCTCTGAACCCCAAGACTGTCCAGCGGCTTATGAAGGAGCTGGGCTTAGTTTGTCGTGTCAGGATGAAAAAATATCGCTCCTACAAGGGAGAAGTGGGCAAAATCGCACCAAATCTGCTGAATCGAGATTTTCATGCGGACAAGCCAAACCAGAAGTGGGTCACCGATGTGACAGAGTTCAGTTTGTTTGGGGAGAAGCTGTATCTGTCCCCAATTCTCGATCTGCACAGCAGCGATCTGGTCAGCTATACCATATCGGATCGCTCTGTGCTCAGCATGGTGACAACCATGCTGAACGAGGCATTTGCAAAAATTCCAGACGGAACAAACCTCATTCTCCATTTTTCTTTGGGCTGCCCAAAAGTGAGCTGCTGTATTTGCAGGAGTTCCGCTCCATGGAGCACTTCAAACAGGAACTCGTTGCATATCTGGATTACTACAACATCCGCAGAATCAAGGCAAAACTGAAGGGCTTGCCGCCTGCAATTCACAGACAACAAGCCCTTTCGGCTGCTTGAACAATTTTTACTTCAAAATATTGTCTAACTTTTTGGGGTCACTTCATGCCGCATGTCTTCTCTTCATAACTGGTTTTTCTGTCGTCCGCCGACATACAGTTCCATCTGATCAAAGACCATTCTACTGCATCGCTATCGGGTTTTTCCGTTGCCCGCCAACATTCCGGCCCAAAGTCCGGCATCAATTTCGGATTTTAGGTGCCAGCCGCACCAGAGGGATGACGCCCTCTGTCCATTTTCATTATATGCATTTCCAGTGGAAAAGTCAACGAAACGTGTGAAGAAAGAGCTGTCTACTTGCGCAGTTAACTCTTTTTGCTGCATCATAACTCTTTTCAAGTTAAGATACAATATTAGAGTTAAGATCCGTCGCAGACCTACATCTCCACTACCGCTTCTCAGCTAAGCTACTGATAGCGCTGCGCTTATGCACTTTATAAAACGAAATTTCAAAAGAGAATTCTCAAAACTGGTTGATTAAAAACCATATATCGAATATACTATAAATAGGAAAGCAGGCGACATCCTGCTGGTGCGGCTGACACCTTAAATCCGATAGAGAATCCGGGTGTATAAACCGGAGGGTTGGCAGGCAACGATAAAACCTGATTGTGATTCCAGACGTATGGGCTGGAGTGTTGGCGGACAACGATAAAATCAGTCATAAGGGGGAGACGCACAGCATCGCGGTGTTGTAGTCTCCCTTTTAATTTATATGGAGTCAACATCAACCGAATATTTAAAAGGGTTGCGAAATTAGTTGATATTACGGTATGGAGGATTGTCTAACTTTTTTTGGGGTCACTTCAATATTCTATTCGCGCGGGAATAAATTCAAAAAACTTCTATTGTCATTATACCTATCGCACAAACGAAAACCAGCAAATCCCACTCTCATTTTATCCCCGTTGGGGTACAATTGGGGACAGAGCGCCTATCTTCGTTCCTTTAAACTCTTTAAAAAGCACAAAAACCCGTTGATTTCTTACGAAATCAACGGTTAAACATGGTTGCAGGGATAGGACTTAAACCTGTAGCCTCCGGGTTATGAGTGATTGCAAGTGTATTACAGCCGTCCATAGTGCAATATACTGTATATGCCATCACATCATATGTGCTATATATTGTATGTGCTGTTGCCTGCCGGATACTATATCTACACCGTAAAGAACAAATAAAGAACAACATCTGCACGGCTACTATCAGCTTTCCCCCTGGCAACAGACAGCTTGACAGCGCCATGCAAAACAATTATACTAAAGGCAATATAAAAGGCACTGTCCACAGACGGTTAGCCCTTTAAGAAAATCGTATCAAGAAATGACCGCTTTACTTGTCAGGGAAAGGCGGTCATTTCGCATATATAGTGAGTATGTAGAGCAATACTGCTGTGTCTACAAAGAAACGCAAAAGTTTCTTGCCCATGCGCCCCCTTTACAAGGGAGTGACTAACCGCCTGCTATCTGGAACTGTGTCTTGCTACGAGTATAACAAAATTCGACATAAGCAGCAATAGTAAAAGGACGCTTCAAGCGTCCTTTTTTACTGTGCAAGCGAGTGCAGCAGGTCTTGCTGCATATTGCGAAGCTAAACGGCCGAGTTTGCGGAGCAAACCGGCTGCAGTCCGTTTTTGAACAGCCGATTTGCTACCTGCCTATGTAATTCAATCCTTATAATGATAGTAGCCATCCCAGGGATGGTGAATACATCATTTTAATTTCTGAAGAAGAAAATGTTAAATCGCTTAACTCAATTGATGTAATTTTTCACAAAAATCAGAGAGTTAGACAATCTTGGAAGTCCTATATGGATGAAGCAGACTAACCTTCTTCAAACCCACAACAACTTAATGATAGATACATAAAATTGCTTGAAGAGATGGCGCTTGCCTGTGGATATAAAGATATACGGTAGGATGATCTCAAGCGGTATTACTATCCAAGTGGCCTTTCAAATCGAAAAAATGATGATGAAGTTTTGAAAAGCTGCAAATTAAGACCGCAGAAAAGACCGCGTCCGATGCGGTTGGCCAACAAAATACTCCTCAAAATGAACAGTTCGCTAACCAAATGATGCTTCAGCTATTACCTAAGCTAATCGAAAATCCAGATAGCTTTAGCAAACAAATAGAGCTTACAGATAAAGCAAAAAAGTAATTACAGAGGGAAAAATCGGCAAGTTTCTGGTGAAACTTGCCGATTTTAATTTATTCGGTTTTTTTCACGTAGTAGGTCTTTGAACAAGGCGCTCATGTAATCGCTGCGGCCATACAGAACATGGTCAATGTGGACATCGCTGTCTTGCACACGGTAAAACACCATATAATTGCCGCTGACAAGAAAACGATAGTCCGTACCGACGTCTGCAATAGAGGATAATAGGGTTTCCATCTCTGCGAAGTTTTTCAACTGGTCAACCGCATCCATAATGCGATCGACCACATGCTCCGCAGCAGAACGGTTTTGAAGCTCCGATACGATATAATCCCAAATATCATCCAAATCACGGCGGGACTCGGGCGAATAATGAATTTTATTCTTCATTCGCTTTTGCGCGGAAGTGCGCCCTCATATCGTCCGTTGTCAGCCAGCCTTCCGTTTCGCCAGAGTGACGGCCTTTTGCAAGCTCGTTCATCAGGCGGATAGTTGCCTGTGTTTTCTCATAGTCCTGCATATCCACGATGGCGTACCGTTCGCGCCCATTCTTCGTCAAAAAGACAGGAGCACCCACAGCCACATCATGCAGTACCTCGCTGTAATTTCGCAGGTCAGAAATGGGTTTAATATTCGGCACATCTATCAGCTCATTTCAAACATAGCATATCCCATTCTGCTATAAAATTCAACAGCAAGTTTGCAGCACTCGCATATTTAGAATAAATACCTCTTGCCAACTGCCAGCAAACCCTTTCAGCTGCTTGAACAATTTTTGCGTTGAATTTTTGTCTAACTTTTTGGGGGCACTTCAATTTCTGTCCTCACTGATTAAAATAATTCCTTATTTTTATTATATCTATTTTAGTTTTACCCTATCGCGAATAGAACTCACTTTCTGCCACTCTGACCACAAAGTCATACTCCGTTGGGGTTGCTTTAGAAGGAGCAATATTATAGCATTTGAAAACCTTTCTCAAATAAGCAAAATGGTCCTTATCTTCTTGGGTCAGCGGAGCAACCCAGCCGGTTTCATCTGCATGCCTCTCCACCTGACGGAGATATTCAAGTCGCTTCTGATCCATCATTAGGCACCTTTTTATTATAAAAAACTAGGACGCCGTCGCAACGCCGCCCCGTACAAAAACTATAAATCGTTTTTTGATGCTGTAACTATTATATATACCCTCAGTCTGAAAATCAACCCTCATTCTCTAACTTTTTAGAAGATGTGGTATGATTGATTCTTATAAAATCTGACGGATTGGACTTTTCAAATTTGACTGAATGATATTCTGAAATTTGACCGATTGAAATTGTAAAATCCGACTAAATAGCCTGCAATAGCAGCAAGATACATAAACCGCCCATACAGCGACGCCTGCACGGACTTTCAGCGACATCTTGCCGGAGAAATAGCGGCACCTCGCCGGAACGCAGCGACAACCTTTTGAATGCACGATATCTATGCAAAAGCCTGCGACAACATGAAAACAGAGAACTGGCTGAACTGTCATGCTCATGCTTTCAATTATTTCGGCGACGTGAGCAAAGCTGCTCATCTGGTACAATGGGATAAGAACAACTTTTAGGAGAGATTTGTACAAGCTGTTTCCTAAAACATGAGCCATATTATGTAAGATAGCCGGTACAGTAGAAGCCGTTCTCAAATAAGGACGGCTTCTCTGGTTCACTTTTCGTAGGGGATACGGAAATAGTCAAGATAGGCTTTGTACTTATCCTGTGCGGTTAAGCAGGTATCCGTAAGATATCCCTTTTCGCTATACCATTCCTTGAGACCGCGATAATAAAACAGCTTGAGGTTTTCTTCTATGATAAACGGAACGATGTTGTATTTGAGACATTCCTTGAACATGATAAGCCGTCCAACGCGACCGTTGCCGTCTTGAAATGGGTGGATATGCTCAAAGCGCACGTGAAAATCCAGCATATCGTCCAGTGTCTTTTTAGGAACGGCGTTATAGTCAGATAGCAGAGCTTTCATTTTATCGGCAACTTCTTCTGGAAGTGCGGTCTGCATACCGCCGACCTCGTTTGGCAGGCGCTTATACTCGCCAACGGCGAACCAGTCCTTGCGGGAATCGCTGGTGCCGGTTTTCAGAATATGGTGCAGTTTTTTGATGAAATGCTCGCTTAGCGTGCTTGCTGCATGATCGATGATTAGATCAATGCAACGGAAGTGATTCGAGGTTTCAATCACATCGTCCACATTCAGCACCTCGTTTTCTACACCGATGGTGTTGGTTTCAAAAATATAACGTGTCTGGTCGTGCGTCAGGCGGCTGCCCTCGATGTGGTTAGAGTTGTAGGTCAGGTCGATTTGGGTTTTGTGATAGATGCCTCCGGCATACTTGGTTCGTTTTTCTTCCTGCAGAATGGAAAGCAATGTTTTGACCGGCATTTTTTTGCCGTTACTGCGAGCAGGCTTTTCCGCATTCTCGGGAATGTGCCATGTTTTGCCGATCAGCACAGCACCCGGAATACGTTCCTGTGCACAGTAATTTCGCACGCTTCGTTCGGAAATATTCCACTTTTTCGCTATTTCTGCAACAGAAAGATAGTTCATATGCTCACCTCCGAGCGGGATAGCTGTATTTATAGTATACCATATTATCGGCAAGAAATATACAGACGTACAGAATGAATCGGATTGTTTTTTGCCGATGTATAGGTCAAAAGCCGTTCTCGAATGAGTACGGCTTTTTCATTACCCGAAAAAGGAGAAGATGTCGCTCTATTGCGTGAAAGTGTCGCTGAAACTCCGTGCAGATGCCACTCTCACTCCGATTTATGCACAAGATATTAATGTAGGTAAAAATTATACCTCCTGCATGCCGAAATGCCATCTCAAATACCTCGATAATATCCGATGCCTTTCTTTTTGAGGTAGATTTTACGGTTACAAAAAAGAAAAGCCTTTTTCACGTATGCACTGCATAAGAAATAAAAACACGCTACTTCCGTAATAATGGAAACAGCGCATTTTTTTGAAATATGATTATGCAGAAAATGCAGGAGGAATGTCTTGTTTCACTCCGGTCAATGTTTCTTGCTCTTTTGCCCAAGTTACACGAGTCACTTCTTCGACAAAAGCTTTCTCTTTGGGAGTAGCAGAATAATAATGAATGCCAAACTGCCGACAAACATCAAATAATAGATCAGTGTGGGCAATATCGTCCTGTGTTGGCATAGCAAAGTATCCGCCGGCTCGTTCAGCCAATTCATCAATCACATACGTAGGATCATTTTGTTTCATATTCTTCAACCTCCTCCGCAAGATATTTTGAAAAAGCAACCACGCATCTTCATCAGCAAGCATAAAGCGCTTGGGGCCACCACTGGATATGCTCGAAATCCGCTTGGCACCGAAGACCTCTGCGTAATGGCGGGCGAGTTCATCCGTTTTGGCATCAAACACAATATCACCGCGGCAACCATTATCAATAGAATACTTTATGCCGAATGCAAGCAGTACAGCGCCAATGCCGCTGTATTTACGTTCGACTTTTCCAGTAATCGTCGCGTTGCTATGAGGTGCGCTCTCAGCATAAAGAATATACACATACGTTTTCCGACCGGAGATTTTGTAGGCTGCCAGTGCAATCAACTCACCGTTTGGAGCCTTCATTGCATACTTACTGACATCAGGATTGGACAAGTAGGGAGAATCCAAATCAGTTTGCCACGATGGAGAACCGTGGGTCGCTGCAATATCGTCAGCTGAAGCTGAACTAATATCAACCGGAATGGATATATTATCTGCACATCGGATAATATGAGGAACAAATATCATTGATTTATCTCCTTTTTATATTATAATATTGCGGTTGGGACTTTTCAAGAAGCTGTCTTATGGAAATACTATTCATTTATGGTATCTAATAAAAGTATAAATTATTTCTCTTGATATCAGAACTATTTATGGTATTATAAAAGTATATAATTGGTAGGATTAAAGAAACTGTTGTTATAATATTAGGGAGTATAAAATGGATATTGCATATTGCATAGCCCAAAAGCCAGATGATTGGCCTGTTAATATGGCAGAACAGAGCCTCGACATAGTGCTTAAAGCACTTAATGATTTTATTGAGAAACCAGGGTACGTTACAAAGGAAAACCTAATATCTCTTGTAAGCGATTTTGATCTGAACGAACGTGATTTCATAGGACAGTATCGGATTTGCGAATATGAAGTCAGCCAAATTAATGAGATCTACTATCGAAGCCTTATGATTTGTTTACCATCCTCTCGTTGCTATCTCTATAGATTCATAGGAGAACGTGCGAGATTGCAAAAGATGATAGCTTATGCTGGTCCTATAATAGATAATAACGAACTACCTTATATAGGAATCAAGCCATATGAGAATGGCTTATGTTTGCCACTTAGATTATACTACTTTGCGTATTTAGCATATATAGTAGACAAGGATAAACCGTTTGCGAAGAAGCTTGTTGATGTTGTTAATAAAATGCGTAAAACTATTTCATTAATGGATGAACTTTCGGATGATGAAAAGAGCGCACAGCTATTTGAACTTTCACGAAATTATACATTGATGCTGAATGATATGAGTTATTTCCACGGAAATAAGAAAGAAGAAATATGGAAATTTGATCGAAATGAATTAGCCGAATTGTTTTCATTAGAAGCAGAACTGATAAGATTGACATCTCAAACAGCAACAACCCGTCCACTACGTGGAGTTTTAATGACACAAATTAGTAATTTTATTTTGAAGTCGCGACACGATTATAATGAAGATTATATATGTAAATATGTATCAGAAAATGTTGCGATTACAAGCTATATGAATCACGAGATCTGGATGAATAAAATTGAAAATTTAAACGATGACCGAGAAGGAAATGTGCTAAAAGAATTATTTGAGAATAGCCAGTGGATAAAACATAATTGGGTTCGAAAACCGGATCTTACCCCTGTTAGGACGTATTTTGTCTCATCATTTGCAAAATCAGTGAACAGCGATCATATGAAAGATCACTATGGAAAGATTGTTTTTGGGTATAAAAATGATAGAATTGCGGATTTAATTTCACCATTATATCAATATAAACAAAATTCTACGAGAAAACCCTTGGTATTTTTCTCGCAAGTTATGGCATATGATGTTATATATGATAAAGCAGAGGCACAGGAAGAACTCAATTATCTGTTTGACATTATAGCCTTGTTCAACTTGACTGATGAGGAGAAAAATACTTTCTTACAAGAGATTCTTCAATATTGGTTACTTTCAATAAAAGATTCTAAATGGTCACCTGAAAGAGAAAGAAGGTATGTACTGTTCCTTTATGAATCTTATGAATACAAAGAGATGAAAATTGAAAATGATTTTTTAAAATTGAAAACATCACTATTTATAACACCAGATTTTCTAATCGGAAATTATCAAAAAAAAGAGAAAGTAAAAATTCAGATTGATGTCAAAAGAAAATGTCTGTCGTATAAAGTATATTTGTATTGTCATAATTGCCTGAATCGAGATTATGATGTGGTTGTAGGACGCAGTATGAATAAACAATGCCCCATATGTGCTAGTGATGATATTGAAATTGTATACCCATAGAGATAAATCCCGAGATATCCCTTATTGACAAGCGACCGCGCTTCAAGTTTTCGTTTGAAGCGCGGTCGCTTTGTTGATCATGATGAAATTTATAGTGGTTTTTTCTTGTTTCGCGCTCAAAAGCGTGGTATGCTGAGAGAAAAGTAACATACAGCGGATATTCTCCCTATCCGTTGAGAAGGAATACAGAATGAAGATCACCTATGCAGAAGAAAAAGACATTGCTGCCATCGCCGCGGCAGAAGCCGCCTGCTTTCCGCCGGCAGAAGCGGCAACCGAGCAGGAATTTGTCGAGCGGATTAAGTATTACGGCAATCACTTCTGGCTGCTGTACGACGCTGACAAGCTGATTGCGTTTGTCGATGGGTTTGTCACGGACGAGCCGGATTTGACCGATGCAATGTACGAAAACGCCTGTATGCACAACGAAAACGGTGCATGGCAGATGATTTTCGGTGTCAATACCCTGCCGGAGTACCGCAAACGCGGCCATGCCGGTGAGCTGATCCGCCGTGCCATCGCCGATGCCAGACAGCAGGGCCGCAAGGGACTTGTGCTGACCTGCAAGGAGCGGCTCATTGCGTACTACGCAAAATTCGGCTTTGTCGACGAAGGCGTGTCCGAGAAATCCACGCACGGAAATGTCCGGTGGCATCAGATGCGGCTGACGTTTTGAGAAGTTAGAGGCACGAAACCGCTGCTTTTTGACGGCAATCACATAACATAATATCTACTATTCCGCAAGGCGTACGCTTCTTACCCCAAGAAGCAATCCCCAAAGCAAAAGGTTTATGGTCCTTTGCTTTGGGGATTGTTCTGTCCCCCCGCTTATGCGGGGATAATTTGCCGATTTTCAAATCTAAGCGCTTACATCAAATTGGGGTGACCCCCGCAAATGCGGGGAAGAATTGTAAGACACTTTGCGTGTCTTCCATTCCTTTTTCGAGAGTTACTCATATTTTTAAGTAATACCCAAATCGGCGTCTATCAAGCGTTTTGACGGCGATATCGGCACATTCCTCAGCTGACAATTCTGTCAGCTCTGCAATTTCTTGAAAGGACAAACCGTCATAACGAGCCTGCAAAATAACATATTCAAGCTCAACCCATTCAAGAGCTTCCTTCCAAGGCACGCCAGGTTTATAGGGCTCCTTAGGCACCTTTGGACGACAGTTGTAACACACACCATCCCGTGCAGGAGTACGTCTTTTCCCACAGATAATGCAAATCTGTGCCGAATTAACCCTTTTCTTGTCCCGGCACCATTCACACAATCGATCCTCAGAATTTGTGAGGTGTTCCTTACAGTCTTTACATACATATTTATATTCTCTCATATTGATTCTCCTCATATATTTCCGCAGCATTTACTCATCCACATTCTGCGATGTGCTTGCGACGGCGATGCACACGCCTTGCCGCTTCAGGTACTTTCTCTTCAGCGCTTTTCGGTGCAAATAATCGGGTATTCTGCCATGCGTGTGTAACTGCTCCGACCGGTGCGACAGCCGCCATTGCTTTTCGCATCGAAGCATCGCGCGGGTGAACGTAGTAGTGCGTGGTCGTGGTTACATCCGCGTGTCCAAGCAGACCCGCAACCGTTGCAACATCGATCCCCTGCTCGATCGCACGGGTGGCAAATGTATGCCGAATGTCGTGAAAACGAACGTGCGGCAGGCCAAGGCCATCCAGTACATCGCCCCAGTAACTGCTCAGATGGTCCGGATCCATTACACCACCGACTGTATTATAAATGATGAAATCATCAGCATTCGGCGTGCGCTTAAAAAGAGATTCGAACCGCTGATACTGTACGGTAAGCAAACCCTGCAGTACTTCCGGCAGATACAGATCTCGCTCAGAAGCATCGCTTTTCGCAGAGCTGAAGATAAGTTCCGTCCGCTTGCCGTACTCTGCCTCAGAATCAACCATCACTCGGCGTACGGTCTGTGTAATATGAAGCGTGCCGCTCATCGCGTCGTAATTACCCCAACGTGCAGCACAGACTTCACCCAAGCGCATACCGCTGTACAGTGCTAAGATAATACCTGCATTATTAAGCGACAGATCAGAAAACAGCCACTTTTCGAGCACTTTTTGATCGCTATCGCTCATAATATTGTGCTTCTTCGAGCGGCAATGCGTATATACGGTCGCAGGAACCGGATTTGCGGGCATCACACCGTCCGCAACAGCACGCTTACAGCAAACATCCAAGACAACGCGCATATTTTTGATGCTTTTTGCGCTCAGCGCGCCGCCGGTCCGCAGATTGCCCTGTAGGGATTCCTCGTTGAGAAAGTGCTGTACCACGGCGGTAGTCAGGCTTTCCAAAGGCATTTCGCCTAATTTCGGCAGGATATGCTTGTACATATTGTCATAGTAGTGTTCATAGCCGCTCGGCTTGGCTACCGGCTTAACGTAAACCTCCAGCCACTGCTGCGACCATTCCCGTAAAGTTATACCCATGACCTCGTCTCCTTGCTCGGGAAAATAAACTCTCCCATGAGCGGTGCATGATGGTGTTGATCGATGTACTGCGTGTACCGAATCTGTACCTGCCTGCTCTGGCTGTCCGTCAAACGGATTTGTCTGCCGTTCGGAAAGGTCAGCCGCTGACACTCGAACTCGTAGTCTTTCCAGTGCAGCCTTTGCATATCTGCGAAGGAATTCTTTTTCATCGTAATTTCGCCTCTTTCTATATGTGATTTTGAGCGAAAATAAAACCGTGCAGGCAATATAGAGCCTACACGGTGTCAAAATCATACAGCAGAAAGAAGTATAAATATAGCACGAACAAAGGTCTTGTGCAACCCTTAAAAAAAGGGTATACTAATACTGCGGTGCGGAGTTTTCCGTTGTGTAGGTGGTTAGGTCACCTGCGCAGGTACTTGGAAGCGCCAACTTCCAAGTACTGCCGTTTTTATTTTCTATAATCATAATAGCATGTTAGGGTCACATATACAATATGCAATCTTCACAAATTTATCTATCATTTCTATATCATATTAACCATATTTTCAAATCGACTCCTGACATTATATTATATGGAGGGTGAAAAATGGCTGCTAGTGAAGCTCAAAAACGAGCAATTGCTAAATGGCAAAAAGAAAAAGTAGATGAAGTTAAATTTCGTGTTCCAAAGGGTGAACGTGCTTTAATCCAAGCACACGCAAAAGAACAGGGTGAGTCTACCACTGCTTTCATCAAGCGTGCTATTCGAGAGGCTATGGAACGGGATAATGCTACCAAGTAAATAAATCTCTTAAAAATCAAAACACTTTCTCTTAAAAGTTCTTTATGACGTATGATTCGTCTCTCAAAGAATTAGTGAGGGGCCCGAAACCTGCACTTTTCAGCAGTGCACCTTCTACGTCCCTGCCGTTACAGATACCGTAGACATATTAAATCATATAGATATTTCAAGATCTCAATGGCATTTGTTCAATAATTATGTTATACTGTATACACTTAAATTTTTAAGACTGTGGCTTCCCTGCTTTTAGTTGCATTAGAGAGATGGGAGCGCTCAGATTTCCTTACCCACGAAGGACCTGTACGTTTAGATGCAGGTCCTTTATCATACCATAAAATATCTAATGCTCCGGTGCTTTACTTTTACCTACATATTTATATATACTGTTGGCGAACACTAAATTTGTCAAAAAAATTTATTTCTTTTCGTATTTGCTTATACTAATTTACTTTTTATGTTTTATTTTGGAACACATTGCTTGCTTCTATTTTCCTATATAAAGTTATAAATACACTATATTTTCGATTTTTCATTACCCTTTTCTCATATATTAGTTTTTTCATATGCCATCTCAAAAAGGTTCTTGCACTGGTACTGGCGTTTGCTTGCGCATTCACCATGTTTGCTGGTGCAGCGTTCACGGATCAGGCCGACATTAAGGTTGACGCTGATGTAGTGGACACTCTGGTATCGCTGGGCATTGTAGAGGGCTTTGAAGATGGCTCTTTCCAGCCGAACGGTACTGTAACCCGTGCGCAGATGGCAAAGATGATTTACGTTCTGCGTACCGGCAACTCTGACGCTTCCGCCTATAACGACGAGAAGTCCTCTTTTACCGACATTAACGGCCACTGGGCACGCGGCTACATCAAGTACTGCCAGTCTCTGGGCATCATTGCTGGTAAGAGCAACACCAAGTTCGTTCCGAACGAAAAGGTAAGCGCTCAGGAAGCAGCTAAGATGCTGCTCGTAACCCTGGGTTACAACGCTCAGAAGGCTGGTCTGGTAGGTACCGGCTGGGCATCCAAGACCAACGCACTGGCTGATGAGGCTGGTCTGCTGGAGGACGTAAACACTTCCTTCACTGCTGCTTGCCCGCGTCAGTACGCTGCACAGCTGATCTACAACGCAATCGACGCTAAGACCGTTGTACTGCGTGACGGTGAGTACACCGACCAGACCGCTATGGGCGTTGACAACAAGACTGTTGGCGAGAAGTACATGGGCCTGAAGAAGACCGTTGGTACTCTGGAGAAGGTTGCTAAGACCTCTGGTAAGGACACCTACGAGCTGACTATCACCAATGTCAACACTACTGACAGCACCGATGGCAAGAACGCTGTTAAGGCATTCACTAAGGTTGCTAAGGACTACTCTGCTCTGAAGTATAACACCGTTAAGGTTCTGTACAAGGCTAAGGATGACGTTTACGGCGTATTCGCTACCGATGACAATACCTCTGTAACCGGCGTTCTGGCTGATCTGGAGATGGATAACGGTAAGGCTAAGCTGGACGGCACCAAGTACGACTTGGCTTCCACCACCACCGTTTACGTTGATGGTGCAAAGCAGACCGATAACATCAAGGTTTGGGTTCGTGCAAACGGTAAGGGCAACGCGACTTACGAGAAGGGCACCAAGGTTGAACTGCTGGCTACCAATGGTTCTTCCGATTACTCTATCCTGAAGGTTACCACTTACGCAGTTGAGAAGGTTACCTATGTAGGTAAGGACTATGTAACCCTGAATACTTCTGGCAAGTGCGCTGATGATGACTATAACTACTACTCCGACATCAAGAAGGACGACTACGTTGTAGTTTCTGACAAGGGCAACTACTCTGACAAGAAGGGCCTGATTGAGAAGGCTGAGGTAGTTGAGGGTAAGATTGATTCTACCAAGACTAACTCTAACGGCGATATCAACAAGGTTCAGATTAGCGGCAACTGGTACAAGACTAATACTGCTATGACTGGCAAGAACGCTCTGAAACTTGGTTCTTCTGTAAAGCTGATGCTGGTTAACGGCTACATCTATGAAATCGACAAGGTTACCACCGCAGCCTCCGACATTGCTCTGCTGGTTGAGGCTGGTCCTACCGGTTCTGCTGTAGCTTCCAAGTACGAAGCTCGTATGATTTTTGCTGACGGCTCCGATAAGATCGTTGAGATCAAGAAGTACTGGGAGGATGATAGCACTAAGCATCAGACTCCGATTTCTCTGAACATCAAGAATGAGCCGATTCTGGTTACTTATGATGTATCCAAGGACGTTTACACGCTGACTGAGATCGGTGCTGTAACTGGCCAGGATTCTCAGGGCCAGAATATTCTCGAGACTGCAGGTTATGACAAGTATGTTTCGATGACCAACGCTACCATTGATGGCAGTGCTACTGGCACCGGCTTGTCTGGTAAGATGTACTTTGAGAACACCGGCATCGTATTTGTTCGTCAGGACGATGGTTCTGGCCACGACGATCCGGACTTCAAGGTTGTTTCCGGTAAGACCGCTGCAAACTGGGATCTGAAGGCTAATCTGACTGGCAAGCTGACCATTAAGGCAGTAGCTGACGAGTCCAACAACAACCTGTACGCTCAGGTAGCAGTTGTAAACTTTAAGAACCTGAAGCCGTCCGGTTCTTCCGACAAGACCTACGCAGTAGCTCTGGATGCTTCCTACACTTCCAAGGAAGACGGCACCACCTACACTCTGGTTAAGGCTTGGAATGGCACCGAGGAAAAAGTTTACAAGTACGAAGGCACCATCTATGGTGGTATTCCGGCTGGTACTATCTTCGAGTACTCCGCTGATGGCGAGAATACCGTTGATATTACTGTTTGCAATACTGTTAAGGATCGTGTAAAGTCCTACGATGAGGGCACCGGCGATATCGTTCTGGATAAGGCTCTGGCTACTGGCTGCAAGTCTAAGATCGACTCTAAGGACACCGTAGTTCTGTACGTTGATTCTGAGGCTGGCGCTGGTGTTGGCAACGGCGAGATCCGTCAGGCTAACAAGTACAACGGCGGCAACGACAAGGATAAGGCAAACGTTGCAGTATTCTCTGAAGCTAACGAGGATCAGATCACTGTTCTGGTTGTTGACGTAAACAACAATTACACTCAGTGGTAATCACCCGTTTAGCTTAGGCTGAACACAAAACCCCCGAGGAAATTTCCTCGGGGGTTTTCCCATTTTCACGCAAAAACGGCAAACGAATACTTATACCCGCTCAGATTGAGGGCGCAGTTGCGGCTATTGAGCACCTGAAAGCCGTCGTCGGTGACGCCAAGGCCGATGCTATCGCCGTACATAAGCGGCACGTCCTCCGCCGCCAGACCGCCGTAAATGGCGCTGCTGTAGCCGGTGTAGCAGCCGTCGCGGAACACGAGCACGGCCTTGGGATGATACCCAAGCGTGATGGTACGTTTTTCGGTTCCATCGCCGGTATATGTGCCGAAATTGCACGCAGTTTTAACCGTAAGCGTGGTTTTGACGGTATTCATGTCGGTTTGCATGGCGCTGTCCGCCTCGGTGCGTGCGTTGGTTTCGGACTCGGCGGCGTGCTCGATCGCGGTAAGGCGGTTGCGCACGTCCTGCGCCAACTTGTCACCGTCCACACAGCCGCTCGGCAGCTTGCCAACCGACGCGTCGCGCACCTGTTTCTGCACGTTTTCGATCGCGTCCTGAACGGTCTGCGCCGGCACGCCCGCGCTCGCGGTGTAGCCCAGTTTAGCCGCCGCTGAGAACTCGCCCAGCGCGTCACACAGCCGGTTCAGCGCCTGCCGCAGCTCCTCCGGCGACGAGTCGAAGTACGTTTTCAGCTCCGCCGCCTGCATGTTCGGCTGGTCGGGCAGGTCCGCTAACCGTCTTGTGAACGTGCCCTGTCGATACGATTCAAATCCCATAAATATACCTCCTGTTCGGCGTTTCGCCGTTTGTTTGAGGTATAGAATAGCCGATTTTTCCGAAATTGCAAGAAAAACTTTTGGATTTCTTCGAATTTTTTCGGGGAAAGGGAAAACCCCCGAGGAAAATTTCCTCGGGGGTTTTCGATTTTGCAGTTACATAACCGCGACAGTCAGAAACTTACTTAGCGTAAATGTTCTGGGTGTCAACGATGATGATCTTAACATTGCTGGAAGCGTCTGCGTAGTAAGCAACGTTAGCCAGCTTCTGAGCAGCATTGTTTTCAGCAGCCTTCTGGAACTCGCCGTTAGCAGTGCCGCGAGCATTGTCCGTGTCTACGAACAGAACTACGGAATCGTGATCATCGTTGCTGATGTTCAGAGTGAATGCAGTCTGAGTTGCAACATAATCATCAGTGTAACCAGCAGTGGTGCTCTTAGCAGCGGTAAAGCCAACCAGAGTGCCCTCAATGTCGGTAGCATTGTAATCGAAACCAGTTACAACACCGCGGGTCAGAGCGTAGGTGTCATTATCACCTGCAGTGCCAGCGTAATCCAGCTTGTAGGTCTTGTTGATGTCATGGGTGCCATCGGAGTTAGCAGAGTACTCTACAACATCGCCCTCAGCCAGAGCGTCGCCGTCCTCAACCTTCAGGGTGATCTCCTCAGTACCGTTCCAAACCTTGGTGGTGGTGTAATCGGTATCATTCTCAGTTACAGAACGAGAGCTTTCCAGAACATAGCCATAAGTCATGTCCTTGCCACCGCTCATGCTGGAAGAGCCAAGGTCAACGTACATAGTCTTAGCATACTGCATACCATTGGACTTCTTGGACAGAACCTGCGCGGAGGTAAATACCTTGCTGTCGCTCCAGTTCTTCAGAGCAGAACCGGTGATAACAGAGTACTTGGTATCACTACCACTGGTGTAACGAACAAATACCGTTGCATCGTTGTTGATGTAAGTGATGTCAGCAGCAACCCAATTAGAGCCACTCTGCTTCTGGAGCTTGTCGCTCTTTACACGCTTAGCATCAGTCTTGTAATCATCGTAACCGCTGATTACGCCGGAAACCTTAGTCAGCTCGTACTTCTCGCCGGACTTCTTGTAGGAAACCAGAACCGGAGTGTTGTACGGCAGAGTCTCGCCACCAACATTAGCGAACATCTTGGTGTCCTTGATGGTAACGGTCTTGTCAGAGCCGTCAGCAAAGATCAGGCGGCCTTCGATGTCATCATCGTTAGCAGAGGTCTTCTGAACAGCCTTAACCAGCAGAGCAACGTCCTTAGAACCAGCATCGTTGTCATCAACATAAACAACGTAACCGTTCTTTACTACTACTGCTACTTCGTCCTTCAGTTCAACCTTTTCGTTGCCTACATAGTCAACCTGAGTCTGGTTCGGAGCAGCCTTCATGGTTGCAGCCATAGCCATCTCGTACCAGTTGCCGCCAACCATAATGCTGTAATCGTCAGCAGTGATTGCATTCTTGGTAGAGGTTACCTTGCCTTCAACAACATCCAGCTTCTCAACAACCTGCTTGTCATCGGAGAAGTTGTCTGCGTTGTAGATTGCAATGTAATCGTCCTTCTTCAGGTCGGACGGATAGTTAGAAGAATCGGTGTCGATCTTGTCAAAGTTCGGACCAGCCTTCTTAGTTGCGTTAATGTAATCCTTGCCAACGTAAGTAACCTGAGCAATGGATACAGTCTTAACATTCAGCTGAACAATTTTGTTGTCCTTGCTGCGGGTAGAAGCAGAGTAAACCTTGGACAGGCCCTTAGCAGCAGCAACGTATGCAACGATATCGTTGCTTGCACTGGTAGTAGCACGGTCAACTACAACCTTGTTGGTCGCGTCTGCACCGGTAGCACCAACAGAGTACTTGGAACCGTTGAACTTCAGCTTAGCATCGGACTTCTCGAAGTCGCCCAGAATGCCGGTCAGAACGTCAGAATCCTCGGTAGCGAATACGCCGTAAACGTCGTCCTTAGCCTTGTACAGAACCTTAACTTCCTGATCGAGCAGGTCGTTGTAGTCCTTCTTAACCTTGGTAAAGGAAGTTACCAGCGGCTTGGTGCTATCATCATCAGTGTTATCGGTCTCACCGATGGTCAGCTTGTAGGTATCCTTGCCGGACTCCTTGGAAACGGTG
Source organism: Butyricicoccus sp. AF18-9LB (assembly GCF_027684505.1). NCBI lineage: Bacteria > Bacillati > Bacillota > Clostridia > Eubacteriales > Butyricicoccaceae > Butyricicoccus > Butyricicoccus sp. AF18-9LB. The sequence goes on along the minus strand of NZ_JAQCWA010000025.1, from coordinate 4,216 downwards.
TCCAGAGTACCAACAGTGGTCTTCAGACCCATGTACTTCTCGCCAACAGTCTTGTTGTCGTGGCCAGCGTAATTCTCGTTGGTGTAAACGTCGTCACGCAGAACAACGGTCGGAGCGAAGATGGTGTTGTAGATCAGCTGTGCAGCATACTGACGCGGGCATGCGCCGGTGAAGGAAGTGTTAACGTCCTCCAGCAGGCCGTTTTCGTCAGCCAGTGCATTGGTCTTGGAAGCCCAGCCAGCACCTACCAGACCAGCCTTCTTAGCATCATAACCCAGGGTTACCAGCAGCATCTTAGCAGCTTCCTGAGTAGTTACCTTGTCGTTCGGGCAGAACTTGGTGTTGCTCTTACCAGCAATAATGTTCAGAGACTGGCAGTACTTGATGTAGCCAGCAGCCCAGTGACCATTGATGTCAGTGAAAGTGGTCTTGTCGTTGTTATACGCAGAAGCGTCAGAGTTACCAGTGCGCAGAACGTAAATCATCTTTGCCATCTGAGCACGGGTTACAGTACCGTTCGGCTGGAAGGAGCCGTTTTCGAAACCTTCGATTACGCCCAGCGATACCAGAGTGTCCACGACTTCAGAATCGACCTTAATGTCGGCCTGATCCGTGAACGCTGCACCAGCAAACATGGTGAATGCGCAAGCAAACGCCAGTACCAGTGCAAGAACCTTTTTGAGATTCTTCATAGGGGTTTTCCTCCTTAAAATTTTTTATACGAGTTCTCACTCGTCGTTAAGTATATTACCATAGTCAAACCCATGGGTCAAGCGAAGTTCGCAATCCGTAACATGAGTGTAACATTACTTGTAATATTACGCCGTCTGGCTTTGGGCCAGATCGCAAACCGGCTCTGTACAACGCGGGTTATACCTTATATAATATAGGTGCTTGTTTGCGATTGGGATTGGCAGGTAAACGGCATCCATAAAATGTAACTCATTTAGTGAAAGCGTTCCTGCAAAATGTTACATATTGGATGATTTTTTTGAAATTCCACCCGTCTTTTTCGGGTAAACGCGACTCCGGAGAGAATCTCAAAAAGGTTCTTGCACTGGTACTGGCGTTCGCTTGCGCGTTCACCATGTTTGCTGGTGCAGCGTTCACGGATCAGGCCGACATTAAGGTTGACGCTGATGTTGTGGACACTCTGGTATCGCTGGGCATCATCGAAGGTTTCGAAGACGGCTCCTTCCAGCCGAACGCTACCGTAACTCGTGCGCAGATGGCAAAGATGATTTACGTTCTGCGTACCGGCAAGTCTGACGCTTCTGCGTACAACGACGACAAGACTTCTTTCACCGATATTGGCTCTCACTGGGCACGCGGCTACATCAAGTACTGCCAGTCCCTGGGCATTATCGCTGGTAAGTCCAACACTATCTTTGCTCCGAATGCAACTGCAACTGCACAGGAAGCTGCTAAGATGCTGCTCGTAACCCTCGGCTACGACGCTAACAAGGCAGGTCTGGTAGGCGCAGGTTGGGCTGCAAAGACCAATGCACTGGCAGACGAGAATGGCCTGCTGGAGGACGTTAACACTTCCTTCACCGGTCCGTGCCCGCGTCAGTACGCTGCACAGCTGATCTACAACGCAATCGATACTCCGACCGTTGTATGGCGTGACGATGCATACACCAACACCAACTACAGCGATGGCGACAACAAGACCATCGGTGAGAAGTACATGGGCCTGCACTCTGTTGAAGGCATCCTGACCTCTTTCGCTAAGGAAGACGGCAAGGACACCTACGGTGCTACTGTTACTTCCATCACCAAGCAGGATGGTTCTAAGAACGTTAAGCTGAATCCAGCTGAGGAATCTTTCACCAAGATTTCCAAGGATTATGTTGCTCTGAAGAACAACAAGGTTAAGGTTCTGTACAAGGACACCGACGAAGTTTACGGCGTATTCGCTCTGACCGATTCCAACAAGGTTATTAACGGCTTACTTGGCGACTTTGGCACCAGCAGCGATAAGCTGAAGCTGAACGGCACCAAGTATACTGTTGGTACTGTCACCGATTCTTCTGATATTGGCACTGCTGCTGGCAAGATTCCGCAGGCTACTGCTGATAAGACCAACCTGGTCAAGGTTGACGGTTCTGCAGTTGCTACCAACCGCAACGATCTGGTTAAGTACGTTAAGAGCAACGTAAGCGGTCTGGCTAAGGCTTTCGACGCTTCCGCTATCTCCAACAGCGACAACAACAAGATCAACCTGCTCGACATCAAGACCTTTGCAATCGCTCAGGTTACCTATGTTGGCAAGGATTACATCAACGTATCCTACAAGAACTCCAGCAACACCCAGAGCTTCGACAGCAAGCTGAAGGATGATGACGCTGTTTGGTACAACGGCATCGCTAAGGATGACTATGTTGCAGTTACCAAGGCTGTTAACACTTCCGCTGATAAGATTGGCGTAACCAAGCTGGACGTTGTTTCCGGTAAGATTACCGGCACCAAGAATGCAATCACTGCTAGTGATTACAAGGTTACCATTAACGGTACCACTTACGAGATGGCTGGCGTTACTAACTCTGACGCTGCTGACCTGACTCTGAATGCTACCGTATCCATCGTTGTTAAGGGCGGCTACTGCCTGTTCGTTGACGACGCTGACGCTGGCTCCAAGGATCTGGCTCTGATGACCGAGCTGTATCCGGAAGGCAACCGTTGGAAGGCTACCCTGCTGAAGGCTGATGGTTCTGAGGAGACTGTTACTCTGAAGAAGTCCGAAGCTATCAATGGTGCAGCTGTACAGGAGAACAGTAAGTTCGACGGTGCTACCACCGAAGGCGCTTCTAAGGTTAAGCTCGTAACCTACACCAAGTCTGGTGATGAGTACAAGCTGAAGGTTGTTGGTGATACCATCAATAGCAACAAGTACATGGCTGGTTATGATGTTGTTACCGATCGTGTAGAAGATAACTTTGTTAAGAACAACAAGCTGCAGCAGGGCGCTGTAAGTGCAATCAACGAGAACGCTGTTGTATTTGTACGTTACAAGACCGACAGCTTCAAGGTTGTTACCGGCAAGGACCTGCGTGATTGGAAGGAATCTTCCGTATTCACTTCTGTTGTTCTGGCTGACAAGAGCAATGGCGTTCCGTATGCTAAGGTTGTATACGCTGACCTCGGCTCCGCTAACGTAAAGGGCGGCACCGATGTTAACTACGGTTACGTATTCGAGGTCACCAAGTCCACCGATGCTGATGAAACCGATTACAACGTATTCCAGATTTGGAACGGCTCCGAGACTATCGAAGTTTGGACCGAGGATGGCAATGATGTTGCACGCGGCGACGTTATCAAGTACTCCCTGGACGGCACTGTTAAGAGCCACACCAAGATCAGCGTCGACAAGGTATTTGCTAAGGCTAATGGTACTACCGGCGTTGTTCTGAACGGCGATTACAGTTCTAAGCTGGATGGCACTGCTTACTTTGCACCGGCTAGCGACGCTGCTAAGGTAAATAAGACTACCGCTGAGGCTGCTGCTGCTCAGGCTGCAAACATTCTCACCTTCGACGACGATGATGATTCCATCATCCTGTTCGCTAACACCTCTGACGACGACAAGGATGGCACCGGCGTAGCTTCTGCTTCCGTTACCAACCTGAAGGATTACGTTCGTGAGGATGGCACTGATTACGTTACCAACGCAATCTACTGGACTGACGGTGCTAAGACCAAGATTATGGTTATCGACACCGATAGCGAGCTGGATACCGGCGTATTCAATCTGCACTAAAAATAAGTTTTCCGCAATTCGCGCGATGACTTAAATTAAACCCCCGAGGAAATTTTCCTCGGGGGTTTTCTGTTTCCCTTTCCTGAAAAAATTCTGAGAAATTCAAAAGTTTTTCTTGCAATTTCAGAAAAATCGGCTATTCTATAACTCACATCAAAACACCATGCGAGTTTAGGAGGTAATTTTTATGGGATTCGAAGCAAATCGTCAGCAGGTATTCAGCAAGCGCATTGTGGATCTGCCGGACCAGCCGGACATGTCCGCACGCGATCTGAAAGCGTATTTTGACTCCTCGGCGGAGGAACTTCGTCAGTCGTTCAACGGACTGTGCGATGCGCTGAGCGACTTCTCTGCGGCGGCCAAGATGGGTTACCACGAAAGCGCGGGCGTGCCGGCGCAGACCGTTCAGGACGCAATCGAAAACGTGCAGAAACAGGTGCGCGACGCGTCGGTTGG
>NZ_JAQCWA010000024.1:0-35884 GCF_027684505.1 Butyricicoccus sp. AF18-9LB | reverse complement strand
TTTTACTTCAAAATATTGTCTAACTTTTTGGGGTCACTTCACTGTGAAGCGGCGGCTTTACACTGTTCGGATGGATAGAAATTGACTTGTATCGGAAAACGATATTGTTTATCAGGATAACAAGCATTATCTGAGCAAGTCCATGTCGTTTTCCTCGCCCAGTGCGACGCCTGTTTCGTTTTGGGCGTAAGCGCAAACGGCTGGGCGGAGTGGAAGAACAGGAATGGCAGAACACTTGATGAGCTGTTCCGCAGACAGGCAGAGAAAGCATAAGTAAAGGGACACGGAATGATTCTGTGTCCCTTTTTACGCAGGAAAGAGAAGCGTTTAGCCCTGGTTTGCCATATTCTGCTCGTAGGATTCGATCATCTTCTTCACCATCTGACCGCCTACGGAGCCGGCCTGACGGCTGGTCAGATCGCCGTTATAGCCCTGCTTGAGGTTTACGCCGACCTCCTTTGGCGTTTTTTCACCTCAAAACATACACTATTTTGTACATAGAACGCACTCATTTACATAAGAGAAATCGTCTGTTTTGCACAGACGATTTTCTTTTGCTTAAAAATAGAAAAGAAAGGAAAAAAGATGCAGACCATAGCAATCGTGAACCAAAAGGGCGGCGTGGGGAAAAGCACTACGGCGGTCAATCTGGGCGCTGGACTGGTGCGGCAGGGCAAGCGCGTGCTGCTCATCGACGCAGACAGTCAGGCGAATCTGACAGAAATGCTCGGCTGGCAGCAGCCGGACGAGCTCTCCCCCACGCTGGCCACCATGCTGGAGCGCATCATCTCAGACCGCCCCATCGAGCCGCAGAACGGTATCCTCCACCACAAGGAGGGCATGGACCTACTGCCCGCCAACATTGAGCTTTCCGGCTTGGAGGTGTCCCTTGTGAACACCATGAGCCGCGAAACGGTGCTGCGAACCTATCTGAGCGAGGTCAAGCGGCAGTACGACTACATTCTGGTGGATTGCAGTCCGTCCCTCGGTATGCTGACGCTGAACGCGCTGACGGCGGCAGATCGGGTCATTATCCCGGTTCAGTCACATTACTTACCCGTCAAGGGCTTGGAACAGCTTCTCCGTACGGTCAGCAAGGTGCAGCGCCAGCTGAATTCCAATCTGAAAATCAGCGGTATCCTCATCACCATGACAGAAAGCCGCACGAACTTTTCTAAGGAGATCAGCCAGCTTGTGCGGAACGCCTACGGCAAAGCGATACGAGTCTACGACACCGAGATACCGCGTGGTATCAAAGCGGCAGAAATGAGCGCCAGAGGCACCAGCATTTTCAGCTTTGACCCGCGCAGTCCTGTAGCGACCGCCTATGAGAAATTTACGAAGGAGGTGCTGGAGCATGAAAAGTGCCGCGAAAAATATCCAACTCGCCAGCTATGATGACCTGTTCAAGACAGACGAAGAACGGCAGGCAGACGCGCAGGAGCGTGTGCAGAGCCTTCCGCTGGATAAGCTGGAGCCGTTCCCGAACCATCCGTTCAAGGTAATAGACGATGATAAAATGCTGGAAACAGTTGAGAGTATCAAGGAACGGGGTGTTTTGGTTCCCATTCTGGTACGCCCGAAAAATGACGGCAATTTTGAAATCGTATCTGGACACCGCCGTCATCACGCCAGCCAGCTTGCGGGTCTGACCGAGATTCCTGCCATCGTGCGGGAGATGGACGATGATACCGCGATTTTGCTTATGGTGGACAGTAACTTGCAGCGCGAGGAACTGCTTCCATCCGAGAAAGCCTTTGCGTATAAGATGAAGCTGGACGCGATGAAACGACAGGGGCAACGGACGGATTTAACTTGTGCGCGAATTGCACACAAGTCAGACGGTATAAAATCGCGTGATATTTTGGCGGAGCAGGTTGGAGAAAGCAAAGACCAAATCCGACGCTATATCCGTTTGACCAGTCTTGTCCCTGACCTGTTGAACCGTGTGGATAACAAGACGATTGCGTTCAATGCGGCGGTGGAGGTGTCATACCTCACCGAGCCGGAACAGCTTATGCTTTGCGACGCTATCGAGCGCGAGGAATGTACGCCCAATCTCAGTCAGGCCAAGCGGCTCAAACAGTACAGCCAAGATGGCAAACTGGACGAGAATGTGGTGGACGCTATTATGACCGAGGAGAAACCTATCGAGGAAAAGCTGGTGCTGAAAGGCGATGTGCTGGCGAAATATTTCCCCCGAACTTATACGCCGTCACAAAAACAGAAAATCATCGTCAAGCTGCTGGAGGATTGGCACAAGCGGCAGCTTCGGCAGCAGGAGCGTTAGGCTTTGCATGGGTTTTCCCCTTACAATCCCTTTTCCTAACTAAGCCGAAAGAGAGAAGAAAACTACTGTGCCGAGAAAGAATATTCTTCTTTCGGCCAAGTAAAAAACCGAGGAGGCATGAGAATGAACGAAAAAGAGCAGGTCAATGAGGGCTATGTCATTATCGAGAGCGTGACCGTCGGCAACGCCCGGTTCGTCATCGGAGAAAATCCGAACAATCAGGCAGCGCCCTATGTCACATGGCAGGCCAATGTAAAAAATGACCCGAATAACTTTTTCTGGGGTCACTACTGCGCGACCAAGCTTGATGCTGTTGCAGACTTTGCCCAACGCATCAACGCAGAAGCCGAATATTTGCGGGAGCGTACAAAGGCCAACACAGCGCCGTTACAAGAACGAAAAGAACGAGGTGAAACCAGATGAGCTATGACGCGCAGAAGGTGACCTATCAGGAGGTCACGATTTTTGACCAACCGGCACTGTTTACAGAATACCGCGTTGACCGAGCCACCGTGCCGGAGGGTGTATATCGCTACGAGCTGCGCCACGGGGATGAGGATTGGGGCGAACCCGTTGAACTGGCCAGAAGCATTTTCGCCAACTACTACGGCACCGTCCTCACCCGTGAGCCGTTCCAACTTCCCATTGATGGGTGGATTCCAATGGAGAATGACAGTCTTTCCTTTCTGGATGGTGAGTGTCGCACCCTTGCGGAATTTCAGCAGAAGTACCCCGCCAGTGAAAAGCGGGTCATCGACTTTTTTGTAGCCGATGACACTGCGCTGCATGACCTCTGTTACTCCCAGACTGAGGAGCAGGACAAGGTCGCTGGCTGTATCGGCCATCTGCGCGGCGACTTTGGCAGCGGCAAGCAGTTTTTTACGACTTGGTGGCCGCACCAGAATGACATGCTGAACACACCTGAGTTCAAGGCAGATATTGACCGCACCGTGAATTGGTTGAGAGAACAGCCAGATTCCCCGCTGCGGGACTTTGACACCATGAAACGATGCTGCACTTACTATCAGCGAAGCTGCGCCATCAAAGATGCTATTCTTCCATCCTGCGCGTTTCTGGTGGAAAGCAAGCAGTATGTGTATATGCTGCGCTGTACGCCGACAAAGGGCGATTATAATTTTTATATGTATTGCTACCAGCGTGATACCTTTGAAAAATACCGCGCACAGCTGAAAGCCAAAGCGCGTTCCCTTGCTAAGAAGCGAGCGGAGCCGGAACGATAAGTCATATCGCCTCTGAATAGATATAAAGTTTTTACGGTTAGACCAGAAAAACTCATTGCATATCCTGATTTTTCTGGTTATACTAATAGCTATAGGGGAGGCGATATCATGATTAACAGACCGGACTATATTGAAGCTATCGAGCCGTTTATTGATAAACCGCTTGTCAAGATACTGGCTGGCGTTCGCCGCTGCGGCAAGTCTACCATTTTTGAAATGCTGAAAGAAGAATTTCTGCGCCGTGGCATATCCGAGGACCATATTATCTCCAAGCGATACACGGAGATGGACATTCCTGAAAACATCACCGCCAAGCAGATGTATGATGAACTGCTGGAAGCTATGAAAGGAAAAGACCATTGCTACCTTCTGCTGGACGAGATTCAGGAGATAGACGGATGGGAAAAAGCGGTCAACAGTCTGCTGGAGGGTGCAGATGCCGACATCTATGTAACCGGCTCCAATTCCAAACTGATGTCCAGCGAAATCTCAACCTATCTGACAGGGCGCTATGTTTCCATTCCCGTCTATACGCTGTCGTTCAAGGAGTATCTGGACTTTAAGGCAGACAGCACCCTATCACGCAGGGAACTGCTAGAGGAATATATTCGCTTTGGCGGCTTTCCCATTATTGCGCTGAGCGAGTATGATGAGCAGAGTGCCTATCAGATCGTCAACGGCATTTATCACACCGTAGTTTCCCGCGATATTGTAAAGCGCCACCGTATCAACAAGCAAGATCTTTTTGATCGCGTGGTGAAATACATCATCGAGAATATGGGCAAGACCTTTTCGGCTAACTCTATCTCTACTTTTTTGAAAAGTGAGCACCGTAAAGTTTCGGTGGAGAGCATTTACAATTATCTGCGCTGGTTGGAGCAGGCGTTCATCATTTATCCATGCGAACGCTATGACCTGCAAGGCAAGAGCATTTTGAAAACGCAGGAGAAGTATTATCTTTCCGATGTATCGCTCAAATATGCTCTGCTGGGCTATAATCGAAAGATGCTGGATGGTGCGATGGAAAACATCGTCTTTCTGGAATTGAAGCGCCGCGGTTACGATGTTTTTATCGGCAAGAACGATACGAAGGAGATCGACTTTGTAGCAACGCGCCGTGACGAAAAGATTTATGTGCAGGTCTGTGTCCAGATTCCGGCAACTTCAGATCGAGAGGTCGGAAATCTGATGGAGATTCGTGACCATTATCCTAAATATGTCGTTACGCTCAACGAAATGGATACCGGCATTGAAAACGGTATTAAAATCGTTCATCTTGTCGATTTCCTGCTTGCCGAAACATGGTGAGTAATACTTCCATATCGTAAAATTAAATCATCCGCTGAAAGCAGTCCATAAGGGCTGCTTTTTTCATACCTTTGGAAAGGAGGACAACACATTTGCCAACCAAATTTCAGTTCATCACCGAACTGTACGACCAGACCGTGCGAAGCGTCACCAGCAGCTACAAAAGCTGGACAGGCTTTCTCCGTGCGGCCTGCTATAACTACAAATGCCCGTTTGATGAGCAAATCCTGATCTATGCCCAGCGCCCGGACGCAACTGCCGTTCTGGAAATGGAACGCTGGAACCGGCAGTTTGGCCGCTGGGTCAATCGCGGTGCAAAAAGCATTGCCGTGTTCGGTGACGATGGACAGCATCTGTTGAAACTCTACTTCGATGTGTCGGATACGCACGAGTCACGATTTTCTCGTCCGCTGCCGATCTGGACAATGCAGCCTGCCTTTGAACCGGCTGTCATTGAAACGCTGGAGGCCACCTTCGGAAACCTTGCCGAGAAAGAAAATCTCGCAGAGGCGGTGCGCTCTGCCAGCCATAACGCCGTGGCAGATAACATCACGGACTATCTGCATGACCTACTGGATTGCCGCGAGGACAGTCTGCTGGAAGAACTGGACGACCTCAATCTGGAGGTATTCTACCGGGATGCACTGGAAGTCAGCGTGTCCTATATGCTACTGACCCGTCTGGGCCTGCGGGCAGATGATTACTTTTCACCTGATGAATTCGGCCATATCTATGAATTCAACACGCCTACTACCATCAACGCCCTTGGCATCGCTACCAGTGACATCGCAGAAATAGGACTGCGCGAAATCAGCCGAACCGTCATGCAGGCTCAGCGAGAGCAGTTATTTGCAAAGGACAGCAAAAACCGGTATGATTCCAATACCGAACGAAATATTGACGCTGAAAGGAGCGATGAACATGGAAATCACCTATCACGAGCAGAACGGCTTTCAGATTCCGAACCTGCTGCTTCCGCAGGAGCCGGAAGTCCATCTGGGCAAGTACGCGGAACTGCGGCGGCAGTACCTCAAGCAGCACCGCCGCGTGCTGTACACCAACTTGAAAACGAGCTGTCGGCTGACGGAACATCTGGCGGAGATCGAGCAGACCGCGCAGAGGATGGTAGCACAGGCCGTGGCGCAGATGGCGAAAGCCGAGGGCGTGACGGAGGAGTTGAAAGCGACCGATCCGCTGCGCTGGACGGGTCTGATGAACAATCTCCGGCACAGCGCGGAGGAGCAGGTACTGAACGATCTGATTTACAGCTAAACAAAACCAACGAAAGCGCTGCAGCCACCGAATTTCCTCCCTTTCTGGATACCCACCTCATTGAAGCGAACCTGCTGGACGACGGCGGGCGCAAGCACAAGCGGCAGGAGATTTTTGAGTATTTCCAGAGCCACAAGAATCTTGCAGAACGCACAGAGTTCTTGAAAAACAGCTACAACGATATATGGGTGGAAGTCATGACCGACGGCATTCGGACAGGCTACCACGCCGAAAAAGACGGACTTTTGATGTGGGAGGGTAGCTACCTCTCCCGTACTTCGGAGTCCGTTTTTTCGTGGTCAGTCATTACCGAAATGACAGAAAATCTTATTGAACGCGGCGAGTATAAGATCAAGCTGGGTCTGCAAAATGCCCCTGTCATGGCAGAGCAGCTTGCCCTGTTCGATATGGGCGGTGATACGCTGGTGTATGAGATACCCGAGGGTGAGGTGTCCGGCGTTCCTACATCCGCACGCACGGTGTCGCAGGAGGTCATTGACCAGGTACTCTGCACAGGCGGAAATGAGCCCAACAGCGCGGAGCGTATCGCCATATTTTATATGCGGGAACGGCCAGAGCAGGAAAATGAAGAGTTTTTGCGCCGGGAGTTTGGCACGGAAAATGGGCGCGGCATTGAATATGAAGGCCGCAAATATGCCGTGTGGTTCATGGAAGATGGCATCCATCTTGCTCAAGGTGACAGTATCCGCACCGGGTACAGCAAAACTGTGGTCACATGGGAGCAGGTTTCAACTCGTATTTTGGAACTGCTGGAGGTAGGTACTTACCTGTCGGCGGCAGAGTTGGAGCAGGCCCCGGACAAGGTGCTGCACGAAGCAATGGAAGCTCTGCTGATGACCGCCCGTGACCTGAACGAAGAAGGGCGCGCACAGGGCCTATTCCCACAGACATTGGCGATCCATGACCAACACAAGGGCTATCCAGAACTGAACGACGATATGGTGGCGTTTGCAAAAAACGAAGGCGGATTGCAGACGCTCTCACAGGAATACCACAATTTTCTCGATGCCTATGCCGCAGATCAGAGTATCACGAGATTCCACTTAAGCGGTTATAACACACACCGTATCGGCGTTGTGCTGGACGGTCTGAACCTGCCGGAGCGCCACTTCACCGCACAGCCAAACTTCCTGCGCCAATGCAAAATGTTCATCACGCAGGATGAAATTGACCGATATTTTCTTCGTCAGTCCACAGATACCAGACTGGCAGTTTACTCGCATTTCTGCAATTCTAACGATACAGCCGAACACCAAAAGTTTATCAAATCCCTTTTTGGCGAGTACAGCGGTTCGGCTATGGATGGTTATGATTACGAGGAAACGCACGCGGGCATTAGAATGCGCCGCCGCTATGCACGCAAGAACTATGATGAAGTCAAGCTGACAATCCCCAAGGTGGTCAAAGAGTACGAGCAGCTGATTGCACAGAAGCGGTTTCCCGGCGAGGATGCTATCGCACAAATCCCGAAATATGAGCGTGGACAGCTGGCACGAATTGTTTATCACGGTTTTTACAATGCGCCTGACGATGTTCCGCGGCCCTATCCCAAAAGTGCGGATTTCTACGAAGCTGTCCATGCTATCGAAGCACAGCTCCCGGATAGAGCAAAAGCGGCTGAGATGCTGGCGGCGTTAACCTATCGGTTGGACAGCCTGGACGAGAATGACCGGTATTTCGATTCCGTCCGCCGCGCAAAAGAGCGGCTTTCGGAGTATGTGGACGGCACTTTCAGCCTGTTCAACCATCGGCACGATACGCCACAGCAGGAACAAGCTGAATTTTCTGCTGAACCCGAACCCGTGCCGCAGGAAATCCCACCGACTATCGAAGCGGAGCAGCCGCAGATAGACGAACCCACTGTAGTACTTACGCCGCTGAGAAAGAAAAAGCAAAACGCGCTTGCCTATCCGCTGGACGCAAACGGCAGCAACTATCGCATCACCGATGACCATATCGGAGAGGGCGCGCCGCTGGAGCGTTTTCAGCGCAATTTGGATGCGATTCGCACACTGAAAACCGTGGAAACGGAGAACCGCGCCGCCACATCAGAGGAACAGGCGGTGCTGGCACAGTATGTGGGCTGGGGCGGTCTTGCCAATTTCTTCGACGGAAAGAACCCGCGATACAGCGAGTTGAAAAACCTGCTGACCGATGAGGAATACACTGCCGCCCGTGAATCCACGCTTACGGCATTTTACACGCCGCCTGCGGTGATTCGCAGTATTTACACCGCACTGGGACAGATGGGCTTCACACAGGGCAACATTCTGGAGCCGTCCTGCGGCATCGGCAATTTCCTCGGTATGCTGCCGGAAAGCATGAGCGGCAGTAAGCTCTATGGCGTGGAGCTGGACGACCTCTCCGGCCGCATTGCCCGCCAGCTTTATCAGAAAAGCAGTATTGCGGTACAGGGCTTCGAAAAAACCGCCTTCCCAGATAACTTTTTTGACATTGCCATCGGCAATGTTCCCTTCGGCCAGTTCCATGTAGCGGATAAACGCTATGACCGGCTGAATTTCCCCATCCATGAGTATTTCATCGCAAAGGCTCTCGATGAGGTCAGACCGGGCGGCGTCATCGCCGTTGTGACCTCCAGCTACACGATGGACAAGCGCACCGCCAGTGCCCGTAAATACATCGCACAGCGAGCGGAGCTGCTGGGTGCGATCCGACTTCCCAACAATGCGTTCAAATCCGCGGCAGGAACCGAGGTCGTTTCAGACATCCTGTTCCTCCAAAAGCGTGAGCGTATGGTGGACATCGAACCAGAATGGGTACACCTTGCCACCAACGATAACGGCATTCAGATGAACAGCTACTTTATCGACCACCCGGATATGATCTTGGGCGAGATGAAGATGGTGTCCGGGCCGTTCGGCCCCACGCCCACCTGCGAGCCGTACCCGGAGCAGCCGTTGGAAGCACTGCTGGCGGAGGCCGTTCAAAATATCCACGGCGAGATCACCGCCTATGACCGGGAGGAAGAACTGGAGGGTGAGGATCATTCCGTTGAGGCTGATCCCGCTGTCCGCAATTTTTCCTATACACTGGTGAACGGGCAAATCTACTACCGTGAAAACAGCCGCATGAACCCGGTGGAGGTATCCAAGACGGCGGAGAGCAGAATCCGCGGCATGATCGAGCTGCGGGACTGTGTGCGGACGCTGTTGGAATACCAGACCGAGGACTATCCCGATGAAGAAATCAAGGCGCAGCAAGCCAAGCTGAATGCCCTCTACGATGCCTTCACCCGGAAATACGGACTCATCAATTCCCGCGGCAACGCCATCGCCTTCGATCAAGACAGCTCCTATTTTCTGCTGTGCTCACTGGAAATTCTGGACGAGGATCGGAACCTGAAAAGGAAGGCAGACCTGTTCACCAAGCGCACCATCCGCAGTCACAAACCCGCTGAAAAGGTAGATACAGCGGTGGAGGCGCTGGCGCTGTCCATTGGCGAAAAGGCCCATGTGGATATGGACTATATGGGCAGGCTCACCGGCAAGGATGAGGAAACGCTGTTTTCTGACCTCAAGGGCGTGATTTTTTTGAACCCCGCTTATACCGGCGAGAACGATGGGCATGAGAAATACCTGCCCGCAGACGAGTATCTTTCCGGCAATGTGCGTCAGAAATTGGCGGTTGCCCAAGGCAAGGCAGAACAGGACCCGCAGTATCAGATCAACGCCGAGGCATTGGCGCAGGTGCAGCCCACCGACCTCACTGCCAGCGAGATCTCCGTCCGGCTGGGCGCTACATGGCTGGACACCGAATATGTCCGCCGGTTTATCTTCGAAACGTTGGGGACACCCCGCAGCGTGCAATGGGGCATGAAGGTCCACTATTCCGGCATCACCGGCGAGTGGCGCATCGAGGGCAAGAGCAAGGATCGCGGCAATGTGAAGGCCAACAGCACCTACGGCACCAAGCGCATCAACGCCTATGAGATTATCGAGGACACCTTGAATTTGAAGGACGTCCGCATCTTCGATTATGTGTACGACGCAGATGGCAGGAAAACCGCTGTCCTCAACAAGAAGGAAACCGCCATCGCCCAGAGCAAACAGGAACTCATTAAAGAGGCTTTTGCCGAGTGGATCTGGAAAGACCCTGACCGGCGCGAGGCCATCTGCAAGACCTACAATATCCTGTTCAACAGTAACCGCCCCCGTGAGTATGATGGCAGTCACATCAGCTTTTCAGGCATGAACCCGGAAATCACGCTCCGCAAGCACCAGGTCAACGCCATCGCCCATATTCTCTACGGTGGAAATACTTTGCTGGCTCATGTAGTGGGCGCGGGAAAAACCTTTGAAATGGTAGCCGCCGCCATGGAGAGCAAGCGACTAGGCCTGTGTCAAAAATCTCTCTTTGTGGTGCCCAACCACCTGACAGAGCAGTGGGCCACTGAGTTTTTGCAGCTCTATCCGGCAGCGAACATCCTTGTCGCTACCCGTAAGGATTTTGAAACCAAAAACCGCAAGAAATTCTGTGGTAGGATCGCCACCGGCGACTATGACGCCGTTATTATCGGACATTCGCAGTTCGAGAAGATCCCTATGAGCGTAGAGCGCCAGCGGGCCATTCTGGAACAGCAGATCGACGAGATCATGGTGGGGATTTCCGATGCCAAGCGAGAAAAAGCCGAGAACTTCACCATCAAACAGATGGAGAAAACCAAGAAGGGCCTGCAAGCCAAGATCGACAAGCTGAATGACCAGAGCCGCAAGGACGATGTGGTCACCTTTGAGGAATTGGGCGTTGACCGCATCTTCATTGACGAGTCGCACTATTTTAAGAACCTCTTTTTATACACGAAAATGCGGAATGTGGGCGGTATTGCCCAGACTGAGGCGCAGAAAAGCTCAGACCTTTTTATGAAGTGCCGCTATTTGGACGAGATCACCGGAGGCCGCGGCATTGTCTTTGCCACCGGTACCCCTATTTCCAACAGCATGGTGGAGCTTTACACCATCCAACGTTACTTGCAGATGTCGGCACTGGAAGAGCAGGGCTTACAGCACTTTGACGCATGGGCGGCGAACTACGGGGAAACCGTCACCGCCATTGAGTTGTCCCCGGAAGGCACCGGCTACCGCGCCAAAACGCGCTTTGCCAAGTTCTATAACCTGCCGGAGCTGATGAGCGTATTCAAAAATGTGGCGGACATTCAGACGGCGGATATGCTCAAGTTGCCCGTGCCGGAGGCGCATTACCACAACATCGCCCTGAAACCCTCCGAGTATCAGAAAGAGATTGTGGCGTCGCTGGCGGAGCGGGCCGAGAAGGTCCGCAACCGCGAGGTGGACAGCAGCGTGGACAATATGCTGATGATTACCAACGATGGCCGCAAGCTGGCGCTGGATCAGCGGCTGGTCAACCCCATGCTTCCCAGCAATCCCAACAGCAAAGCCGCCAAGTGCGCGGAAAATGTGTTTGAGATCTGGCAGCGCACCGCTGGCCAACGCTCCACGCAGATGATTTTTTGCGACCTCTCCACCCCAAAGGATGACGGAACCTTCAGCGTTTATGATGATATTCGCGCGAAGCTGCTGGAATTGGGTATTCCCGAAAACGAGATCGCCTTCATCCACAACGCCAAGAGTGAGGCGCAGAAGAAAGACCTGTTCGGCAAGGTGCGGAGCGGTCAGGTGCGTATCCTGCTGGGCAGTACCCAGCGCATGGGCGCTGGCACCAACTGCCAGCAAAAGCTCGTCGCTTTGCACCATCTGGATTGCCCGTGGCGTCCGTCCGACCTTCAGCAGCGTGAGGGGCGCATTATACGGCAGGGCAACGAGAATTCTGAGGTAGACATTTACAGCTATGTCACCGAGGGTACCTTCGATGCCTACTTGTATCAGTTGGTAGAATCCAAGCAGAAATTCATATCGCAAATTATGACCAGCAAATCGCCTGTCCGTTCCGCCGAAGATGTAGACGAACAGGCACTTTCTTATGCCGAGATCAAGGCACTGGCCAGCGGCAACCCCATGATCAAGGAAAAGATGGATCTTGACATTGAGGTGTCCAAGCTGAAGCTGTTGAAAGCCAACCATCTTTCTCAGAAATACGCGCTGGAGGACGCCATCAGCAAGGGCTTTCCGAAACAGATTGCGGAAACGCAAGAACGGCTCACTGGTTATGGCACGGATATTGCCACGGTCAAGGAGAATACCCATCCTAACGAAGATGGCTTCTCTCCGCTTACACTGACGGGCGTCACCCATGCCGACAAGAAGGAGGCGGGCGCAGCGCTGCTGACCATGTGCCAGAATATGCTCTCGCCGGAGGCAACGCAGGTGGGTTCCTACCGGGGCCTGACGCTGGAGCTGGCCTTTGATACCTTCGCACGAGAATACCGCCTGACCATGATCGGGCAGCTTCGTCACACGGTCACGCTGGGAACCGATGTGTTTGGCAATTTACAGCGCATGGACAATGCGCTGGAGGGCCTGCCCATCAAGGAACAGGCTTGCCGGGAGCAGATTTCCAATCTGCAAACGCAGTTGGAAACCGCAAAGGCAGAGGTACAAAAGTCGTTCCCCCGTGAGGAGGAGTTGAAAGCCAAGTCCGCCAGATTGGAGGAACTGAACGCCCTGCTGAACATGGATAATAAAGCGCCGGAACCGGTGCAGGAAGAAAAATACAAACGCAAGGAGGAACTGGAACGATGAGTACGACAGAAGAACGCGCCCAGATGCTTTATGACAAGGCGCTGACCGAACTGAACACCTATCTGGAGGATATGAAAACCAAACCGCCGCAGGAGATTATCAACAGTGCCTATCAAATCGTGAATAAGCAGGACTTGCTGATGATTTTGGAAAGTGCGGAGTTTACGCCAGCGGAACTCAATGTGCTGAACGAACTGGATCATCCTCTACAAGTGCTGTATGAGGAATGGCTGCCTGTGGAGGACAGGCATATGGAGGAGCTGCGTGACTCTGTACAGAGCTATCTCGACACTCGCCTGCAACACCGGGCAGAGAAACTGTACGCTGACCCGTCTGTGTTCCGTTACGAAGGCTCGTACTCGGAAGCACGCGAAAAGGGAGAGGTACATCTCTACCGCGCCAACCGAAAACGCGACCGTGCGTGTATCGATGCTTTCACAGAGAATATCAGCGATGCCAACGAAGCGCGTAGGATGCGCGAGTTTGTGCAGGAGTGGACACAGGAATTCGGACATGACCGCTGTAAATTTCTTCTTGGATACACGGTGCAGTGCGCCGACTGGGACGGACGGTACTCTGTTGCATCCAAGCGTGAAGCCGCCAAAACGAACTATCACATTACGCCGGAACATGACCCGTTTTCGGAGTTCCACACGAACGCGCATCCCTGCCTGGTAAACTATGCTTATGAATTGCTGATTGAGCAGGAGCGCGACAAGAAAAAATCCGCACCGAAGCGCGATGAGCCGGAGAGGTGACGAGATGGGGTATCAAGAAAGCTGGCTGTATGTACAGCCGCAGGTGTGTTTTTCTAATCTGATCCGTGCCTACGAAAAGACAGCCAGAACGGATTATTACCGCACGATGGGTGCTGAACCGATGTCCGTTGTCATCCTAAAACGCCCGTTTGGTGAAGTGCCGAAAGGTGTGAAACTTCTCTGGGAATGCGGCGACCGCTGTTTCCATACGCCAGTCGGCGTATTTAACGGCAATCTGAAATCTCCGGCAAAGCTGTGTTTTATTCCGGTGGAACAAGTTCTTGACCCGGATGACTACAGGCTAAAGGGAATCGACCTGAACAGCCGTGCGCCCAGTGAAAATGCCTATATGAAGCGATACAGCGTGAAAGACTACGCAGAGAAAATAAGAAATGACCGAGAACGATAGGAGTTGATTCCATGCCCTATGCAACCAAAGCGCAGATCGAGCGTGCCCGTCAGCCTGACCTGCTGACCTTTCTCCGGCGATACAAGCCGGATGAACTCATTCCCACCGGCCCCGGAGCGTATAAGCTCCGCAGCCACGACAGTCTGAAAATCTCCAACGGAAAATGGTGCTGGTGGTCCCACGATAAAATGGGTGGTGTCAACGCGCTGGAGTATCTGATCAAAGTCGAAAATATGAAATTTCCCGATGCCGTACAGCTTGTCAATGAGCAGTGCGGCTTTTTTGATGCCCGCAAAGTGCAGTCCGCACCTGTCCAAAAGGAAGAAAAGCCAAAGGCGGATTTTCTCCTGCCGGTACGCTTCCAAAACAACAAGCGTGTGACCGCCTATCTGCTTTCACGCGGCATCGACATAGCGATACTCGACTACTGTTTTCAGCATGGCCTACTGTACGAAGCCGCAGACTACCACAATGCCGTGTTTGTCGGCTATGACGGCAAAACACCACGGTACGCTACACTGCGCGGAACGCTCTCCGGCAGCGGCTTCAAGCGGGATGTGACCGGCAGCAGCAAGCAATTCTGCTTTTCCATCACCGGAAAAGGCAATGGAAAACTGAATGTGTTCGAGTGTGCCATTGACGCGCTCTCATATCTCACACAGGTAAAAATGCAGGGTGCGGACTGGCAGCAGGAGTCCGTTCTTTCTCTCGGCGGCGTCTACCAGTCCAGACCGAATGAAACGCCCAAGGTGCCTACTGCTCTGCAAGGTTACCTGAAGCGCCACATCGATGTGCAGGAAATCGTGCTGCGGCTGGACAACGATGCGGTAGGACGCGGCGCGGCCGGTGCTATTTCGCAGGCAATCAGCGACCTGCCCGTATCGGTGGAACTGCCCGCTGAGGGTAAGGACTACAATGAATGGCTCATGCGGCAGAAAGGCATTTCTCCTCGGCAGAGGGCGAGGAACGAGCCGGAACGGTGAGCCGCAGGCGGCTCAAAATTCGGTGTGGCTGCGGCCGCTCCGAATATTTTTGCAAGCATAGCAAAATGACAGCATTTTGCGAAAAGCGCCGTTCGTCACCGAACAGCGCCGCTTGTTAGGGAGTGCCCTAATACCCTAAATTGGAGGAATAACGAATGAAACTCAGAGAACGAAAAATCACCGTCCGTCTAACGGACGCGGAGCGCGATCACCTGTTGGCGCAGGCGGAACTGGCCGGATTGAAAATCGAGCCGTTTGTCCGCAATGTGATCCTCGGCGTGCAGATGCAGCCCCGGCCTAAAGAGGAATGGGCGGAGCTGCTGCGGCAGACCTCCGGCATTGCGAACAACATTAACCAGATCACTAAGCGTGCCAACTCCGGTGAGCCGGTAACGGAGGAAACGCTCCGGCTCATCGCAGATATGCAGGTGCAGATTTGGGACAAGCTCAAATCATTCTGATATGGCCATTACCAAAGTTTTTGCGATTCGGCTAGACTTTAAGCAAACTGTCCGATATGCCGTCAATGAGCAGAAGACCTCACTGGACGACATGATCGACTACGCTGTAAACCCAGATAAGACCGAGCAGCGATTGTTTGAAAGCTGTCTGAATTGCAGCAGCGTGGAAAACGCCAGCCGTGATATGGAGCGCACTAAACGGCGTTACAACAAGACGGGCGGCGTGCAAGGCTATCACATCATTCAGTCGTTCAAGCCGGGTGAGTTGACCCCAGAGCAGACCCATACCATCGGCGTGGAGTTTGCCAAACGGCTGTTCGGTGAGCGGTTTGAGGTGGTCATCGGCACCCATCTGGATAAACATCACTTGCATAACCACATCGCAGTCAATTCTGTGTCCTTTCTGGACGGCAAGAAGCTGCGCTGCAACATGAAAACCTACTTTCAGGAGATACAGAAAATTTCCGATGAACTGTGCCGGGCGCATGGATTATCCGTCATTGAGCCGAAAAGCAAAGGCAAAAGCCATCAGGAATGGCAGGCGGACAAGTTCAAACATCCAACCATCCGCGAGCAGATACGCCGGGACATTGACGGTATTATCGGCAAGTCCTTGAACTTCACCACTTTTCTGGACGAATTGCAAATGGCCGGGTATCAAGTCCGCAGCGGCAACCGAAAGCATACCGCCGTCAAGCCGCCCTACGGCAAGAAGTTCATCCGACTGGACAGTCTGGGCGAAAATTACACCGACAGCGCCATTGAGCAGCGGATTTTATCACAGCGTTCATGGAACCGACCCAAACAGTTACCTGTTACACGGCATTACACCTGCAAGGGCAGTTTCAAGAAGCACCCCAAGGTACATGGTTTTCGTGCGCTGTATTTTCACTATGTTTATCTGCTGCGCGGTGCAGCCAAAGGGCGCGGTTCCCAAAAGGTCAGCCGGTATCTGCTGGAGGACACGATACAATTTCAAAAATATCTGGCACAGCACAGGTTTCTGGCAGACTACCGAATCGAAACCGCCGAGGAACTGCAATCCACCAAGAATCTGCTCACCGTGCAGCTTGATACCGCTGTGCGGGAGCGAAAACCACTCTACGAAGAAAGAAGGCACGCCGATGAAGAACAGAAAGAGGTGCTGTCGCTGGAGATCAGCACGCGCACCGCCCAGATTAAACAGCTCCGTCGAGAACTGCGGCTCTGCCAGCAGATCGAAGCGGATGCGGAACGGGTGCAGACCCATGTTTACGATGTAAAAAATATCAAGAAGGAGGAGCGATACCATGAGTATCGGCAGCGAAACCGCCGAGCAAATGACGCGCGAGGCTATCCAAATCTCCGAAGCAGCGGCGAAGCTGGCCGCACTGGGAGCCAAGAACCTTGCGGCCCTGTGTCTGGCGCTGGCGAACGAGAATCAGAAGCTGCGGGGCAAGACACACATGAACGCCCTGCTTCGCAGCGGTAAGGAACTGCGGGTGTTCGACCTGAAAGAACAGGACTTAGCCGCCTTTCGACGCGAAGCGAAAAAGTACGGTATTCTGTTTAGCGTTATCAAGGACACCGCCAGTGACAGCGGTCATGTGGATATTCTGGCGAAAGCCGAGGATGTTTCCAAGCTGAACCGTGTTTTCGAGCGTCTGCATTATGCCGCGCCGGAAAAAAAGCCGACAGAGGACGAGCCGTTAAAAAAAGTCGAGTCCCGTGTTCCGCAAGAGAACAGATCCGCAGAGCGCGGGACTGGCTGGCCGCAAGAGATGATGGAGAGTGAACCAATCTCCATCATCGACCGGATACGGCAACACAAACAGCAGTCGCGGCAGACGCCGCCTCGGCCCGGAAAGGATAAAGAGAGATGAAGAAACCCATCACCATTCTGGTGGTGCTGCTGCTTCTCAGCACCACCGCATTTGCGGCGGAATATCCGTCGCAGGTCAGTTACAGTATGAACAACGGTATTTTCGAGGTGCGGAAAACCTACGAACTGCCGGTCGATCAAGAGCCGTCCATGCAGGCAAAGCAGAGCTTTGAGCAGGACGGTTATTCTTTTACGCTGACCGACCTGCTGCGGCAGGAACTGCCCGAACAGCAGGCCAAGGAATACACTGAAACCGTAACGGTCAGCAGCGAAAGCAAGGAACTGACCGCTATTCTGCCGCTTCTGGCGGATACCAAGGCAGTCACCACCGAGGACGGCTTCACCGGCACGCTGAAGCTGGATACCGGTTCCATCACCGTAGAGCCTGCCGGATACAAAAACAATTCGTGGACGGTATCCGCGACCCGCACCTATCCCAATCTCAGCAGCATGGATTTGGAGTACATCCCCAAGACCACGACCGAGAACGGGCGGACGCTGAATTTCTCCACGGTGGACTGGCAGACCGACAACACAGAAAATGTGGACGATGATGCCATCGGAGATCGTTTCTCCGCTATCGTAACCTACACGGGAACCGCGTCCAGTCGCAATGTGACTGGGTATACCGTCACCGCACAATACAGCGGCGAGGTGGAAAAGGTATCGCTGGATAAGGTGCAGTATGTGGCGGTGTTCCACGGCACACCGCTTGTCGTGCCGGAAGTGGAAGTCGAAGAAGCCCCGAAGATAGACTGGCGCTATCTTGCCATTCCGGGCGGACTGATTTTGCTCTGCCTTGCCGGTTTTACTGCAGCAAAAATCAAGAACAGGAAGAAAGGAAAGCACGATGATGAAACAATTCTGGACGCAGATTACACCTCTGCCGAGAACGGCAAAACTGCTGGGACTGACGCTTCTGACAGCGACCGTTCTGACCACTACCCCGGCGTTGGCTCTTGAGTACACCGAGGCGGACGCAGCCGCAGGCAGCTTCGGCAAGCCGACCAGCGTGAAGCCGGTGACGGTAGTCGGCGGCTCGAACATCTACGAAACCGATGTGAGCAAGAACGCCGCCTATATTCCGCCTGCATTTGGCAGTCCGATGGCAGATATGCCCGGTTCTGGTGAGCGGCTGACACCCAATCTGCTGACCGGTGGGTATCTGGAAAGCGGCACGGCAAGTAGCGGCACTACTGGCACTGCTACGGTCATGCCGCCTGCCGCAGAAACGCCCTCGAACAGCGGCACTACTTGGAGCAGCGGCTATACCGCTGTGACCAACAGCCTGTATTACAAGGATGGTTCCCTCGGCACGCTCTCCGCGCCTGCCATTGGGCTGAGTGCGAAAATCTATCAGGGCACGGACAATGCCGCCATGCGGAAAGGTGCCGGACACTTTACTGAAACCTCTATCTGGGACGGCAATGTAGCGTTTGCCGGACACAATCGCGGCTCCAGCAACTACTTCGGAAAGATCCACACCTTGAAAAACGGCAATACCATCAAACTGACGACCCGACTCGGCGCAAGAACCTATTCGGTGTACTCGGTGCGAAAGGTATTCGTGAACGATGTGAGCGTGCTGAACCCAACCACGGATAATGTGGTAACGCTGGTGACCTGTGTGATGAACCAGCCGCAGTACCGCTGGTGTGTGCAGGCGCGGCAGAAATAACAGTTGATTTCATGATAAAATACTGATAATATAATGATAGGAGTGATATAATAATTTCATGCGAGGAGGTAGTGTTATGATCAACATCAGACCAGTTTCCGATCTGAGAAACAAATTTCCCGAAATCGAAAAAATCGTCATGGAAACCGGTGAACCTGTTTATCTGACCAAAAACGGTTATGGTTCGATGGTCGTTATGAGCATTGAGCGGTATTCTGCACTCACGGATGAAGTAGAACTGAAATTGGATGAAGCAGATCGTATGGCAGATTCCACCGATGTTCGCTACTCCGGCGATGAAGTGTTCAAACGAGTAAGAGGTCGTATTCATGGCAGAAAAGTATTATAAACTGCGTATCCTGCCACTTTTTGAAGATGACCTGAATGAAATTGTTGATTATATCAGCATTCATCTTCAAAACCCAATCGCCGCAGAAAATTTCGTTGATGCGGTTGAAACGGCGATTTACGAGCGGCTTTCCTGTGCAGAAGCATTTGAACCTTATTCATCTGCTAAAGAGCGCAGGTACCCATACTATCGTATTTCTGTGAAAAACTACACTATTTTCTATGTAGTGATTGGTGATACAATGGAAATTCGCCGTATCATTTACAGCCGCAGAGATTTAGACAAACAGATATAGTCTACCGATCCGTCCTGAACTTTCAGGGCGGATTTTTTGCGATTAGGGAAGGGGAGAGGCACCGAAATCTAATTGATATGTAATAATCTAATAACCACTTCACAGCAGCGCAAGCCTGAATACGGTTTGCGCTGCTGCTGTTTTTCAGGAGGTTTTTATGCGAAAAAGACTGATAGCGATACTTTTGTGTGTCTCCACTATGCTGAGCCTTTGCACAGGCTTTGCTTCTGCCGCCAGCAACACCATCGGCGGTGCGCTGGGTGAGGTAAATATCACCAACGGCGGCTATAAAATGTCCTACCTCAGCATGAACGGCGTTGTCCGTTCCCAGTCCTACACTTACTTCAACTTTAAGTCGGCTAGCGGCGCGATCAAGGAAATCCCGGCCTACTGCATCAATCCTACGACAAAGGGCGTACCGCAATCGGTAAATCCCGGCGAGAGTATCAAGTACATCGCCAACGAAGCCAGCAGCGATCCGAAAATCATGGGTATCATTGCTAACGGCTATCCGCACAAAGGTTTATCTGAACTCAAGCTGGATAATAAGCAGCAAGCCTATTACGCTACAAAAATGGCGCTTTGGTGCTACCTGATAGACGATTGGAGTATTGACCGGCTAACACTTAATCCTTCACTGTCCGGTGCAGAAAAGGAGCGCGGTGAGAAAATCCTCGCGGCTGCAAAGAACATCTATAAAAACGGTATCTGGTGGAACCGTGTGCCGCAGCCTACCATCACGGTGACAGCCGATAAAGATTCGGCCTATCCCGTCACTGTGGACGGCAAGGAATACTTGCAGCAGGTATTTACGGCGGATTCAGAAACATGAGTTTGCGACTATGACATCGACATCGGTTTCACTATGCCTGATGAAGTGCCGGAGGGCACCCGCATCGTAGACATGAACAACAACGACATCACCAAGATCAGGACCTCGTCCAACGTGGCCAGCTATGCAGGTCAGTTCAAGGTGCTGTACCCCAAGGACAGCGTAAGCGACCAGACCGGCTCTGTGCAGATGTCGCTCCACGCCAATGTCTATAAGTACGCCATCTACTATGCCCTGTGTGCGGAAACCAGCAAGTATGGCACCCTCCAGCGCTATATGTGCGACACCGATCCTACGACGGAAATTCGCCAGTCTACCTTCAGCCGTTATTCTTCCACGCCGTCTGATACCCCGGACGAACCGGAAACACCCACAGAAACGACCCTTATCATCCAAAAGGTAGAAACCGGAACGAATACGCCCCTTTCCGGCGCAACTTTCGAGGTAAAGGCACCGGATGGGACTGTCCTCGGCAGTTTTGTTACGGATACCAGCGGCAAGATCATTATTCCGCTGACCCTCTCCGGCCAGTATGTCATTACAGAGAAAGCAGCGCCCAAGTGGCACCTGCTGGGCATGGAAACCACCAAGACCGTTTCCGTGGACTACGGCAACACCGCGACTGTCACCTTTGAAAATGCACCCTACGGCAATCTGCGCGTGGACAAGATCGACGCGGACAGCGGCGCTTCTCTCGCCGGTGCGACTGTGGAAATCAAGCACATCGAAAGCGGCGTCACCCAGACCGGCACCACCGACCTCGACGGCAGCGTGTACTTCGACAAGCTGAAGCCCGGTGCATATCAGGTGCGCGAGGTGTCTGCCCCCGGCGGCTATGTCAAGGACGACCAGACCTACACTGTCAATGTGACTTCCGGCACGGAAACCAGCTTTGTGCTGAAAAATCAGGCAAAGCCGGGTCTTACCATCACCAAGTACGATGAGCAGACCCATGAAGTTCTGCCCGATGTGACCTTTGAAGTTTACCGTGATACTGTCCTCATCGGCTCGTTCTCCACGGATGAGATGGGCCAGATCCGCCTGACCGACCTCCAGCCGGGAACCTATCTGGTGAAAGAGGTTTCCACCAGCGCAGGCTATGTGCTGGACAGCTCACCGCAGCAGATCGAACTGACCGCAGGCGGCGGTATAAAAACGCTGACTTTCTTCAACACTGTCAAGCCCGGTATCCACATCATCAAGGTGGACAGCCGCACGATGGAGCCGCTGGCCAATGTCAAGTTCCGCATTTCTCTGGTAGGCGGCACTTTCTCCAAGGAATATGTGACCGACAAGAACGGCGAGATCGACCTGACCACGCTGGAGCCGGGCGCGTACACCGTGGAGGAGATCACCGCGCCGAATGGTTATCTGATGGATGATGACAAGCGCGTTATCCGGATCAATGCCGGAGAAAACGCCCGTTTCGTGTTCACCAACACGGAAAAGCCGGTCCTGTCCGTGGTGAAATACGACGCGGAGAACGACACCTATCTTGCCGGTGCAACTTTCCGTATCGCAAAGATCGAGGACGGCAGCCACTACCTCGACCGCGTGACCGACACCAACGGGCGCATCTCCATCTCTGATTTGGAACCCGGCGTGTATTCAGTCAAGGAGATCGCAGCGCCCAGCGGCTATGTGCTGAACGATACGGAATACCATGTGGAACTGTTCCCCGGCAAGGACAGCACGCTGGTGGTGAACAACGAGAAGAAGCCCAACCTCAAAATTGTAAAAACCGATGCTGTGACCGGCGCACCGCTCTCTGGTGTAACTTTTACCGTCAACAAGGCGGACAGCAGCACGCTCACCACTGTCAAGACCGACGCCAACGGCGAGGCTCTGCTCACAGCCCTTGACCCCGGTGTGTATGTGGTGCGTGAAACCAGTGTGCCGGATGGTTATCTGCTGGACAGCGAACCCCAGACCATCACCCTCGTTCCCAACAAAACCGGCACGGTGCGTTTCCGCAATTATCCCAAGCCTACGCTGACCATCAACAAGGTGGACAGCATCACGAAAGACCCTATCAAGAGCGCAAAGTTCCACATCACCTATGCCAGCAACAACAGTTTCACCGGCGAGTTGAACGACCTCGGCACTTATTTCACCGATGAAAAAGGTCAGATCAAACTCACCAAGCTACGCGACGGCTGGTATCGTGTGACCGAAGTGGAACCGGCAGCTGGCTACGCCATCAAAGACCCGGCCACGCAGGACTGTTTCATTCAGGCAGGCACCGGTAAGACGCTGACCTTTGAGAACACGCCGCTTTCGGCGCTCATCATCAAAAAGGTGGACGCGGACAGCGGAGCCATGCTGCAAGGCGCGAAGTTCCGTGTGCGTTATCTGGGCGGAACCTCCGGCACCGGCGGCACGGTCATCGGAGAATACACTACCTCGGCCAACGGCACTATCGTGATCACTGGGCTGAAAGCCGGGACCTACATCGTAGAGGAAACCAAAGCTCCCGCAGGCTATGAGATCGACGACACGCCGCAGACCGTCTATCTCTCCGGTAAGGAGCAGGATGTGGTGACGGTGGAGTTTTCCAACGGCAAACACGGCGATCTTATCATCGACAAGATCGACAGCGTGACCAAGCAGCCGCTTCCCGGCGCGCAGTTCAAGATCACGACCTCAGATGGTTCGTTTGTCGGAAACTACGGCGGCACGGTCACTTCCAACGGCATTTACACCACGGACAGCAACGGCCAGATCAAGTTGGTCAACCTCAAACCAGATACCTATGTGGTAACGGAGATCAAGGCTCCGGACGGTTATGTACTGGACAGCACCTCGCAGACCGTCAAGGTTGACCGAAACGACACGCAGACACTGACCTTTACCAACACGCCTATCGGCGGCGGCCAGATCATCAAGGTGGACGCGGACAGCGGCAAGCGCATCAAGGGTGTGCAGTTTGAGATCGCCAAGATGAACGGCGAGCGCATCGGCACTTATACCACGGACAGTAACGGCGTTATCACGCTTCCGCAGCTTGCGGACGGCTGGTACACCGCCACCGAGATCAAAGCTGCAAAGGGCTATCTGCTGGATACGACACCCCACAATTTTGAGGTGAAAGCCGGAAAGACGACCTCGCTGACCGTAGAGAACACGCAGGCCAGCTCCATGCTCATCCACAAGATCGACAGTGTGACCGGCAAGGGCATTTACGGCGTGACCTTCCTCGTTTCGGACAGCAAGGGCAACCCCATCGGCCAGTGCACCTCCGACCAGAACGGCTATGTCTATATCGACAAGACGCTGACGGACGGAAAGTACCTGGTGCGGGAAATCCAGGCGGCGGACGGTTATGTGCTGGATACCACAGTTCGCACCTTTTATGTGGAATATGGCGCGACTTCTACGATTACATGGAAGAACACGCCCACGATGGGACAAATCCAAATCACCAAGAAATCCGCAGACGATAACCCATTCAATGCGCTTGCGGCCGGAACTTTTTTGCCCGGTGCAACCTTTGAAATTTATAATCGTGCTGGTGATTTGGTAAATACCGTTGTTACTGATAAGAATGGTGTTGCGAAATCAGATACCCTGCCTTTGGGACGCTATACCATCCGCGAAACCAAAGCACCGGTATTTTACAGCGCCACCACACAGCCCATCGAGGTGGAGATTGAATTCTCCGGCCAGATCGTGCGCGTGGAGGTACTGAACCAGAGCGTGTACACTAATGTTTCCGTGACCAAGCGCGGCTACAAGCAGGTCACGCCGTCCCAGACCATCCGCTACGACTTCAAGAACATCGCCAACAACTCCACCGTACCGCTGAACAGCTTCTACTGGCGCGACACACTGCCGACTTCGGCGGTGCGTCTGACCAAGATCATTACCGGCACATGGAACCAGAAACTCAGTTATAAGGTGGTCTACAAGACCAATCTGCATGACTACCGCACGCTGGCGGACAACCTATCCACTATGAAGAACTATTCGCTGGACGCTTCGCCTGCGGCACTGGGACTGGCCTCCAACGAGTATGTGACCGACTTCATGTTTGTTTTCGGCACGGTCAAGGCTGGCTTTGCACAGGTGGATGCACCCTATATTCTCTGCTGGACAAATAGCTGGCTGAACAACGGTTACCAGTTTGCAAATCGCACCGATGTAGGCGGCCTGCACGGCGGACAGTGGATCATGGCGACAGACCGCTGGGTAACAACGGTCTACAAACCGGGTGTTACTACTCTGCCTAAGACCGGCTACTAAGCCGTGAAGCGCGATTCCAACGGAAGCGCCGTCCTGCTTTGGGCGGCGCTTGCCGTTTTCGTGGTCTGGCTGGCACTGCTGGGCGGTGGGTGCTGTGGTGAAGGTCTTAGGCTGTTTGAATGGCTGAACGCCTTTTCCGCTGCATTGGAAGCCCCGTTTTCCATCCACATTACGCCATACACAAAGAAATTTGTGCTGATTGCGCTGGCGTTCTATGGCTTTGCCGTGGCGTGGTACTACTCCGAAAAAGGCAACCGCCGACCGGGTGAGGAACACGGCTCTGCCTACTGGGGGCGTCCGAAAGAGGTGTGCGCCCACTTCCGAACCAAGAAGAACGACCGCTATCTGCTCATTTCCAAGCATATCCGTATCAGCATGAATGTCCGGGCACTGCCGCCACAGCATCAAGTGAACGCAAACATTCTGGTGATTGGCGGCTCCGGCGCAGGCAAGACACGCTTTTTCATCAAGCCTAATCTCATGCAGGCGGAATGTTCCTACATCGTATGTGACCCAAAGGGCGAAACCTACCGCGCTGTGGGCGGTCTGCTGGAGAAGATGGGCTACGAGGTGACGATTTTCAACCTCATCGACATGAAGCAGTCCGACTGCTACAACCCGTTTGCCTACCTGCACACGGATATTGACGCCTTTCGGCTTATCAACACACTGATCCAGAACACCACACCGCAGAAGTCGCAAACCTCTGACCCGTTCTGGGACAAGGCGGAAACAGCGTTCCTTTCGGCGCTGATTTTGTACCTGTTCCACGAAGCACCGGAAAGCGAGCGCAACTTCGGCACGCTGATGTACATGGTCATCAACGCCGAGGCTCGTGAGGAGGACGAAAGCTACCGCAGTCCGGTGGATCTGCTGTTCGACGATTTAGAGCGTGTGGACGAGGATCACATCGCAGTGAAGAACTGGAAGGTGTTCAAGCAGGCCGGACCGAAAACCGCAAAATCCATTCTGGTATCTGCATCCACTCGACTGGCGGCGTTCAACACGGAAGAAATGGCGCACCTGACCAGCCGCGATGACCTGTCGCTCGGCACACTGGGCGACCGCAAGCGAGATTTCACGGCTGCGGCAGGTTGCCAGCACGCGCTCAAAGTCCTCCGGCAGTGCGACATTGGCGAACTCGTCCATCAGCACGCGCACCGGAACCGGCAGTCTGCCGCCGTATTTATTGTCTGCGGCATGGTACAGTTCGCGGAACGCCTGCGAGTACATCAGACCCACAAGATAGTTGAAAGTGGTATCCTCATCGGGAATAACGGCGAAAATGTCTCCATCAATATCGTCATTCAGAACATGGCGCAGCTCAAGAAGCTGTTCAAGGACAGCTGGGAGAATGTGACCGGCAACTGCGACACACTGCTCTATCTGGGCGGCAACGAGGCCAGCACCCACGAATACATTTCTAAGCTGCTGGGCAAGGCCACCATCGACACCCGAACGCGCGGCGTGACGAAGGGACGCAGCGGCTCCAGCAGCACCAATTATCAGAACGCAGGTCGCGAACTGCTCATGCCGGACGAGGTGCGGATGTTGGATAACCGCAAGGCGCTTATCTTTATTCGCGGTGAACGCCCGGTGATGGACGACAAATATCCTATTCAGAAGCATCCGAACTACCGTTTGACCGCTGACGGCGGCAAGCCGCCCTATCAAAAGAAGTTTGACATTCCCAGCTATGAGCAGAATGACCTGCCGCATGAGATCAACATCGAAAATCTTGAAATCTTGGAGGAAACTGAACATGAAGAAGAAATCCACTCTGAACCCCATCGACCGGACGCGCAAGGCAAAACGGCGTTACTTCGCCGCTGTGCTGACTTGCGTGCTGGCCTACGCCGTCTGTACGCCCGCTTTCGCCGCAGGTGAAGATCCGCTGACCGCCATCAACAACCTGTCCACCTTTGTCTTTTCCGCAATCAAAGCCATCGGCGTGATCCTGCTGGGCTGGGGTGTGGTGCAGATCGGTCTGAGCTTGCAGTCCCATGACCCCTCTCAGCGCAGCACCGGCTTTCTGACTTTCTTCGGCGGTCTGGTGATTGCATTTGCGAAAGAAATTCTGGATCTGATCTTGAAGTAAACGATATAAATAGTGACAGCCGCCTGTTTTTTCATGGAACAGGCGGCTGTTTTCTGGAGGTGATAACTTGGACGACAACTGGATCGTAGAAAATCTGGAGGGCGCATTTGCCACATGGAACTCCAAGCTGACCGAGATATGGTCGCTGGTGAGCGAAACGCCGCAGCACTTCAAGAACGGTGCAATTTGGGCGATATGCCAGAACATCAACACCGCATTACAGGCTATCGGCTACGGGCTGCTCATTCTGTTTTTCGCCGTCAGTATTTTCCGCAGCACGGCAAATTTTCAGGACTTCTGTAGACCCGAACAGGCGCTACGATACTTTATACGCTTTGTCGCAGCAAAAACCGCCGTGACCTATGGCATGGACATCATGACCACGCTGTTTACCATCTGCGGCGGTATCGTCAGTGCGGTAGCGGGCAATCTCGGCAATCTCACAGGCGCGTCTGTGACGCTCCCAGAGGAAATCAAGACTGCCATTGACGAGGTAGGCTTTCTGGCGAGTATCCCGCTGTGGCTGGTGACGATTTTAGGCAGCGTGTTCATCACGGCACTGTCTTTCGTGATGATAATGACCGTGTACAGCCGTTTCTTTCGGCTCTATATGTACACGGCGCTTGCGCCTATCCCACTGTCCACCTTTGCAGGCGATGTGACCTCGAATACCGGACGCACCTTTATCAAAAGTTACCTCGGCGTGTGCATGGAGGGCGCAGTCATTGTACTGGCCTGCATGATATTTGCCGCCTTTACCGGCGGCGGCGCACCGGGTATCGCAGACCCGGACGCTTCGGCGGTGACGATGGTGTGGAGCTATCTGGCGGAAACCATCTTCAATATGCTGGTGCTCGTAGGGCTGGTAAAGGGCGCAGACCGCATTGTGAAAGAGATGATGGCACTGTAAATTGTCCGTTTTTTCGGACAGAAGTTTTACTATGATTTTATCAGAACAGCAAAGCTGATTTTTTGCACAAAACCCCAGACTGCGTTACACTGGTACCATCAAGGAGGTGCTGACCATGTTCAGACAAATTATTTTCCCCATCTTATTTTTTCTGCTGCTCCCGTTGTGGTTCAAGCTGCTCATCAAGCTGAGGCTGGGGCCTGCGCTGGTTTATGTGATCCTCGGCAACACCGTCTGGCTGGACTGGGCGGCACACCACACGTCGCTGGCGG
Organism: Butyricicoccus sp. AF18-9LB; assembly: GCF_027684505.1. Taxonomy (NCBI): domain Bacteria; kingdom Bacillati; phylum Bacillota; class Clostridia; order Eubacteriales; family Butyricicoccaceae; genus Butyricicoccus; species Butyricicoccus sp. AF18-9LB. Next base: position 7,927 of record NZ_JAQCWA010000024.1, on the reverse strand, counting down.
ATGGTATCCTGTTCGCCATTCTCGGTGTAACGGCACTAAGCTGGCTCGTGACCTTTTACCGCAAAATCCGTGACCATCAAATCGAATAAACCCTGTGAGGAGTGCAAACGCACTCCTCTTTTTCTTGGAGGTGACTATGGAAATCCGTATCAATCGTGAAGTGCGAAATTATCACGAATCCATCTTTTTCGGACTGTCTGCACGGCAGTTCGGCTGCTCCCTCGGCGCTGTTGCAGTTGCCGTGGGAGCTTATTTTTTGCTCAAAGACCCCATCGGAAAGGAAAACGCAAGCTGGCTGTGTATGCTCTGTGCCGCGCCGCTGGCGGTCGCTGGATTTTTCAAATACAACGGTCTTTCCTTTGAGCGGCTGCTTTGGGCGATGTTCAAGACCCACATCCTGTGTGCCGGACGGCGGCTGTATAAGAGCGAAAACCTGTATGACCAACTTCTGCACATTCCAGAAAAGAAAGCGAGGAAACGCAAGTGAAGAAATTCGGACGAAAGAAAGAGCGTGCTTCTGTACGTCTGCCGAAAACGGCCCAGCAGTCCATTCCCATTCGCCGCATCCACCGGGATGGTATCTGGGAGGTGGACGGCAAATTCAGCCGTTGCTGGCGCTTCACCGACATCAACTATGCTGTGGCGGACGAGGAAGATAAAAAGGAAATGCTCATCCAGTATTGTGCGCTGGAAAAGGCGTTGCCGACGGACGCGATCACGAAAATCTCTATCATCAACAAGCGGCTGAATCCGCTGGAATTTCAGAAAGAAATGCTCATGCCGTCCAAGCAGGACGGGCGCGACGATTACCGCAAGGAATACAATCGTATGCTGCTCGACAAAGCCGCAGAGGGCAACGGCATTGTGCAGGAGCGGTACATCACGGTTTCCGTGGAGCGCCGCAGCATTGAGGAGGCGCGCAGCTTCTTTGCCCGTGTGGGCAGCGACCTGTCCGCCAACATGAAAAAGCTGAACTCCAAGCTGTACGAACTGGACAACAAGGAACGGCTGGGTATCCTGCATGACTTTTTCCGTATTGGTGAGGAGGATTCGTTCCGCTTTGATTTCGATACTGTGGCCAAGCGCGGACACTCGTTCAAGGACTCCATCTGTCCGGACAGTATCCAGTTTCACTCTAACTATTTTGAACTTTCGGACAGCAAAGTGGGCCGCGTACTGTTCCTCAAGGATTATCCGGCCTATTTGGAGGACAGCTTTGTAAAAGAACTGACCGAACTCAACCGCAATCTGATTTGGTCCATCGACATCCAGCCTATTCCCACGGATAAGGCGCTGAAAGAGATACAGAACCAGTCCCTTGCGGTGGAAACGGATATTACCCGTTGGCAGAACAAGCAGAATCAGAACAACAATTTCTCCGCCATTCCGCCCATGCAGCTTACCGATGCACGGGACACGATGCGTTCCATGCTGGACGATCTGACCATGCGCGACCAGCGCATGACTCTGTGCGTGATGACCCTCGTTCATGTGGCGGACAGCAAAGCACAGCTTGACGCTGACACCGACACCATCCGCAGCATTGCAGGCGGCAAGAACTGTGAAATGAGCGTGCTGACCTACCAGCAGGAGGATGCGCTGAACACCGTTTTGCCTTACGGTCTGCGGCGAATTGACACCTTGCGGACACTGACCACCGAGAGCGCCGCCGGTCTGGTGCCGTTTTCCTCGCAGGAGATTCGACACCGCGGTGGCGTGTACTACGGTGTGAACGCCACCAGCCGCAATCTGATCGTCTGCGACCGCCGACAGCTTTTGAACAGCAACGGCTTCATTCTGGGCGTGTCCGGTTCGGGCAAGTCCTTTGCGGCCAAGGAGGAGATCACCTCTATCGCGCTTTCTACCGACGATGATATTATCATCGTTGACCCGGAACGCGAGTATGCGCCGCTGGTGCGGGCATTGGGCGGCGAAATCGTGCAGATTTCAGCAGGCAGTCCCAACCACATCAACGCGATGGATATGACCAGCGGTTACGGCGAGGAAGAAGGCAAAGCGGACGATCCCCTGATTTTGAAAAGCCAGTTTGTCATGTCCCTGTGCGAGCAGTTGATGAAGCCGGAGCCGGTGGGCGCGAAAGAGCGTTCTATCATCGGGCGGTGCGTAGGCAATGTGTACCGTGAGTATATCAAAGATTACCGCAATCCGCCTACACTGAAAGACTTCCGTGAGGAACTGCTGCGCCAGCCGGAGCCGCAGGCCCAGTCCATCGCGCTGGCACTGGAATTGTTCGTAGATGGCACACTGGATGTATTCGCCTATCAGACCAATGTGGATATGAGCAACCGCATTATGCTGTTCGATATTTTTGACCTCGGCAGTCAGCTAAAAACCGTGGGTATGCTGGTCATGCTGGACGCGATTCTGAACCGTGTCATTGAAAACCACAAGCGCGGACGGCGCACATGGATCTACATTGATGAGATTTATCTGTTCTTCGCCAATGAGTACAGCAGCAACTTCCTCGAAGAAAGCTGGAAGCGTTTCCGCAAGAAAAACGCCGCCGCGACCGGCATTACACAGAATGTTACCGACTGTCTGCGTTCTCCCACAGCAAAGAATATGCTGGCAAACTCCGAGTTCCTGCTCATGCTGTCGCAGGCTCCCACCGATCAGCAGGAGCTTGTAAAAATGCTCCGCATTTCGGAAGAACAGCTTTCCTATATCAGTAATGCGGAGTCGGGACATGGCCTTATCAAAGTCGGCGGCGCAAAAGTGCCGTTCATCAACCAGTTCCCACGCAACACGGCGCTGTACCGCCTTATGACGACAAAGCCGGGTGACTTGTTGTGAAAGAGATACGAACACGCCCGAAAAACCGGGATATTCAGACCCGGCAGACCACCGCCTTTCTGCCAAAACAGGCTGTTCGGCGGCAGTTCAAGAACAAGAATGATACGCCGGAGGAAGAACAGACTTCACCTTATCAAGAGCCGGTGGAACGGTTTCAGACCAAGGAACAGCGTGCGGCGGAGATCAGCAGCCGCACGGCGTTCCGCTCCGGCAAGGCGCTGGCGCAAAAGCAATTCGACCGCAAGTTCAGCGCCGCCGAGCCGAAAGACAACAGCGCTTCACCCTCTGCAACGGTACAAACCGAACCGCCGCAAGTCACCCATGCTAAGCAGAGATTCCGGCAGGCACAGGCCAAGAAGCAGACCGAACGCTGTCGAGAAACTGCGGATATCATGGAAAAGCATGAAGCCGCACAGGTGCAGACGGATATTGCAACGCTGGAGCAGCAGGTAGAATTACCATCCCTCAATGGCGATACACCAAAGTATACCGGACAGCATCGTACTCCAAAACAACGAAAATCATCCGCCACAGCGCCGAAAGAGAAAAAGCCGCTCCGTGAACCGATGTTCACAGGGCGGCAAGCGCAGTCCATGCGTCAGCAGGCGGCGGCGAAAGCGCAGGCACAGGTCGCAACGAAAACAAAAGAGAAAATGCAGCAGCAGTTCGTGCAGGAAACCGCACAAAAGACCGCACAGACGGCAAAACGCGCCGCAAAAGGCTTTGTATGGCTTAAAAATGCAGTCATTCGCGTCGGACAAGCTGTGGCGCGGGCGGCGGTGGGACTTCTGGGCGGTGCCGGGGCGCTTATCGCTCTGATTCTGCTCATCGGCGGTGCGGCGGCGGTCATCGGGACACCCTTCGGTGTATTCTGGTCGGGCAACGACAGCGACGCACAGTCTGTTCCGCAGGCGGTAGCGCGCATCAACAGCGAGTTCGCCGCCGAAATCAGCCGGATACAGGTTGAGAACCCGACCGATAGCGTGGTGATCCACCGGGAGCCGGACGGCGGCAGTGACCTGACCATCCGCAACTGGACGGATGTCATTGCTGTGTTTGCGGTCAAAACCGCCGGTGCGGACGCCGATGCCACCGATGTCGTGACGATAGACGAGGAGCGTATCGACCTTATCCGCACGGTGTTCTGGGATATGAATACCATCAGCTACTATGTGCAGACCATTGAGCATAAAGATAGCACAGAAAACATCCTGCATATCACCATCACCAGTAAAAAAGCAACCGATATGCCGGATTTTTATAACTTCACTAAGAGCCAGCGTGAAGCCTTGGAGGAAGTGCTAAAACCGGAGTACGCGCAAATGCTGGCAGAATTAGTGGGCACCTACGGCGGCGAGGTCACGCTGGATGAAGCGCAGATCCGCGCCATGCTTGCCGCCATGCCCAAGGACATTTCCGAGCGACGGCGTGCTGTGGTAGAAAAAGCATATTCACTTCTCGGCAAAGTGAATTACTTTTGGGGCGGCAAAAGCAGCACAATCGGCTGGGATGCCCGTTGGGGAACGCCAACTCGTGTCACTGCCGCCGGAAGCAGAACGACCGGAACCGTTCGCCCGTATGGACTGGACTGTTCCGGTTTTGTCGATTGGGTATTCAACAATTCGCTGAGCTATGTGATTGGGCACGGCGGCGGCGCAGCCAGCCAGCATGACCACTGCAAACCCATCTCATGGAGCGAAGCACAGCCGGGTGATCTGGTGTTTTACCCCGGCGATACTCATGTAGGCGTGTTCGTCGGCAAGAACAGCAACGGCGATCCGCTTATCATCCACTGCGCCAGCTCGCAGAATAATGTGGTGCTGACAGGCTTGCAGGGATTTGTGAGCATTGGCAGGCCGGATTGTTTTTAATCAAAAAGTACAAAGATCCCGGTACGGTGCAACTACCGTACCGGGATTTACTCATTTAAGAGGTTTACTACTCTGATTCGTCAACAATTTGTGACGCAGAAACATCTGTTATACTAAAGTTGCCAGGATTCTCTGATTTTCAAGTGTGACATCAACTGTTAAAAGGAGTGTTAATCATCGCAGAAATCTACGCATATGTCCGTGTTTCCACGCGGGAACAAAATGAGGATAGGCAACTTATCGCAATGAACGAATTACAAGTGCCGAGAAAGAATATTTTTATTGATAAACAATCCGGCAAGGATTTTGAACGACCGCGCTACAAAAAACTGATAAAGCGACTGAAAAAAGACGATTTGCTTTACATCAAGAGCATTGACCGACTTGGACGCAATTATAACGAAATTCAGGAGCAATGGCGTATTCTGACGAAAGAGAAAGCCGTTGATATTGTCGTGCTGGATATGCCACTGCTAGACACCCGGCGAGGAAAGGATCTGATGGGAACCTTCCTCAGCGATATCGTATTACAAGTGTTGTCCTTTGTTGCGGAAAACGAACGTATTAATATCCGCCAGCGGCAAGCGGAAGGTATCGCGGCTGCAAAAGCGAGAGGTGTACGGTTTGGAAGAGTGCCAAAACCATTGCCACCTAATTTCCGCACCGTCTATCAACGCTGGAAACACGGTGAAATTACCGGGACCGCAGCAGCTAAAGAATGTGGGATGCCGATCTCTACATTTCGTTATCGAGCAAAAATCTATCAAAACGCCAAGTTATCGTAAGAAATGTATTTTTTACAAGAATGTGTACTTTTTGGCAGCTCAACTGCTTATATTTTTTCTCTATTATAGCACTGTTGCATAGGAATTACTACCATTAAATAATATCTTACCCAATATAAACCTCAACTAACAAAAAAGTACACCTTTTGACATCTTGTAACTGCCATTGCACGGAAGGAGGACAGCACAGCATCAATGCGGCGGACGAAAGAACTGCCGCGCAAGATTAGAAACCTGTCAGGATATTGCCTTGGCAGGTATTACTATATGTAAAGGAGCATTTGATGTGAAAACGAAATTATTGTCATGGCTGTTGACAGTAAGTCTGCTCATGACCATGCTTCCGACTGCTGCGCTGGCTGCTGCGGCTCCCGGAACAAGCAGCGGTACAAGCAGCGGTACAGTTATCTATGTATCCGAAAACGGCGATGATTCAGCCGCCGGCGATGAGAGCGCACCCCTAAAAACAATTGGTGCAGCATTTACGAAGGCAGCTGACGGAGATACCATCTGCCTGCTTTCAGACATAGTTTTGCCGAGTGAAACCGTCTTGTCAGGTGATAAGTCAATCACGCTGGTGGGTAATGCCGGAGAAGCTGCACCTACGATCAAATATAGTTGGGATGGTGTCACAACCAATAACCTCTATATGATTGAAATCGGTGCCGAAAGTGGTACAAGCACACAGACGAATATTACGCTGCGAAATCTGACGGTAGATGCAGAAGCCCAGGATATTCGCTGCCTGCGTGTTTGCCCTGGCAGTCAGCTTATCCTTGCAGATGGTGCGACTGTTCGCAATGGCCGAGCAATCAATCAGGATGAAACGACTGGTACCAGCGACTGCGGTGGCGGCATCGTTGTAGATAACGGCGCCAAACTGACGATGGAGGATGGTTCCAGTATCACCGGCTGTTCTGCCGAATGGGGTGGTGCTGTCTATCTCAGTGGCGAAATGGCGATCAACGGTGGCGAGATCAGCAACAATACTGCCGTTGGTGACATTTACGAGATCAACGGCGTTGATCGTTCCGCCAGCGCACACGGCGGCGCAATTATGATCCGCGCTTGCCGAGCAGACTATGCTACATCTTATGACGCTCCTGCCAAACTGACCATGCGTGGAGGTACGATCAGTGGAAATGCGGCTACCAGCGATGTCAGCGCCTTTGGCGGTGCGATTTCTATTATCGGTACACCCAATACAGGAAACCTGACGAACACATTTGTCATGTCTGGCGGTACGATCTCCAACAACAAGGCAGGTTACGGTGGTGCCGTCTCGGCGTATGCAGCCGACAATTATTGGCATGGCAATACCAGCATTCAGTTGTCTGGCAATGCTCAGATCAAGGACAATATCGCCCGCAACTATGGCGGCGCTATCTGCCTGTTCGGCAATAATGCGCAGAATTATACCGACACGCTTACAATGAGCGGCGGCATGATTTCCGGCAACAAAGCAAACTCTGCCGGTGGCGGTGTGTATCTCTCTGCCCATGGCGACCAGATGTTTATGACCGGAGGCAGCATCCGAGAGAATGAAGCCGGTTATGGCGGAGGTCTGTCAATCCGTTCCGGCAACAGCGGTGCAAATCCCAATGCCGCTGCTTATCTGCTGGGCGGTACCATTCAGAATAATAAGGCAACTGAGGGATACCCCCACTATGATGATGCTTCGGAGCGAAGCTATTACGGAAACGCAGTTTATCAGGATGGCAGCCTCTATCTTGACGGCACAAAAGCCAACATCAGCGGCGATATTCGTATCGGCTGCCGCTTTGATACAAGCGGAGGAATTTCCACCAACCGTTTTGTAGCTTTGGTCGGCGCATCGGATACGATGAACGATTACGAGTTGACTTCTTTTGATAGTGAATCCTTGGACGGCAGAGTAGTTGTTGCCCCCGGTGCGATTACTTATGGCACAGAAACCTATAGCGTAGCAGATGCCGAGCCGTATCTGTCGCATTTTACACACAACCATAAGGAAATTATTACAGATACTGATTATACGGCAAAAACGGGAACTTCTTCTCAGGCGAAGAGCCTTGTTCTGTACGGAGCGATCCAAAAGTATTCTGTTACCTACACAGACGGTATCGGCGGCGCCAGCTTTGCGGATGAGGTGACCAGCGACCTGCGCCGTGGAACACCCACCCCGGCTTTCACCGGCGGAACGCCGACCCGCAGTGGATATACCTTTACCGGCTGGGAGCCGTCCGTAGCCGCAACGGTAACGAACAATGCCGTTTATACCGCACAGTGGGCAAAGAACAGTTCCTCATCCCATCATTCGACCCGCTATACGCTGCACTATGAGTCGAACGGCGGCACGGCTTACAAGGATGAGCGCTATTCTTCCGGCACGAAAGTGACGCTCGATAAGACCCCGACCCGCGAGAGTTATACCTTCACCGGCTGGTATGCGGATAAGGAACTGACTCAAAAGATCAG
>NZ_JAQCWA010000023.1:0-36269 GCF_027684505.1 Butyricicoccus sp. AF18-9LB | reverse complement strand
GTGCAATTTATCCTCGCAGGCCCTGTCCATCATAACGCGCTAACGAATTGCGCGGCACGGATATGCCGCGCCTGCGTGGAGTAAACCGCCTGTGTAGCAGTAACATAGCCGAAATGCGAATATGCGGATACCACGCGGAAGAAAAATCCTCTGCCGTTCCCCTTTTTTCGCAGCGGTCACATATAGGAAATCTGCGCCGGAATATCCCCAAGGGAAAGGGGTGATTCACAAGAGGGTGGAAACCGCAGGTGTCTACCCTCTTGTGCCCCCGCCGGGTAGGCGCATTTTCCGACGTTTTCCCTTGTGCAATGCCGCAAAATGCGCTATACTTATTTTATATGACTTGAAAAAAGAGGTTACAGCAATGAAACTCCAAACCAGACTGGCGGTGCTGGTGTGCAAGGCATCGGGCGCTGTTCTGCGCAAGCTGGGACGCGGCGGCACCAACCTGCCGGGCAAGCTGGCACTGAAAATTGATAAAAATATTCTGGGTGAGCTGTCGCGCGGCGTAAAGGTCACGGTCGTGACCGGCACGAACGGCAAGACCACCACCTCCCGCATGATCGAGCAGGCGTTCGCCGATGCGGGACTCAAATATTTCTCCAACAAGTCGGGCGCGAACCTGCTGACCGGCATCATCGCGGTATTTGCACAGCATTCCACGCTGTCCGGCAAATGCCCGTACACGCACGCGCTCATCGAATGCGACGAGGCGGCCTTCCGCAAAACGAGTGAATACCTGCCGGTCGAATGTCTGGTCGTCAACAACATTTTCCGCGACCAGCTTGACCGCTACGGCGAAATTACGCACACGCTCAACGCCATCCGCGAGGGTATCACGCATGTGCCGAATGCAACGCTCTGCCTGAACGCGGACTGCTCGCTCACCGCTTCCCTTGCGGACAGCGTGCCGAACAAGATCGTCTGGTTCGGCGTGAATGTCCCGATTTACAAGGAGACCGCTCACGAGCTGTCCGACGCACCGTACTGCATCCACTGCAAGACCGAATATGAGTACGACTACATCACCTACGGCCATCTCGGCGGCTTCCGCTGCCCGAAGTGCGGCTACCACCGCCAGACACCGCAGGTCGCTGTCACCAAGGTGCTCGCCACCGGCGCGGACTCGTCCGACATCGTACTGGACATCTTCGGTCACGAGCACGAGGTACACGTCAACCTGCCGGGCGGCTACAACATCTACAACGCCGCCGCAGAAGCCGCTGTCGCGCACGTTGTCGGCATTGACGAGCAGACCGCGGTCAGCGCGCTTTCTCAGTTTGAGTGCGGCTTCGGCCGTGCCGAGCAGTTCAAGCTCGGTCAGGCGCAGGCGCGCATGATGCTGGTAAAGAATCCTGCCGGCTTCAATCAGGTCATCAACCTGATCGCGCACGATGAGGGCAATTACAAGCTGGCATTCCTGCTCAACGACCGCTTCGCGGACGGCACGGACATCAGCTGGATCTGGGACGTTGACTTCGAGGCACTCGCCGACCAGCAGGTGCGCTTTACACGCGTACTGGTTTCCGGCGTGCGTGCGGATGATATGGCGCTGCGTCTCAAGTACGCAGGCTTTGCCCCCGAGCGTACCGAGGTTATCCGCGAGTACGACAGGCTGCTGACCGAGATCGGCTCGGATGAGACACCGGCATTCCTTATGCCGACATACACTGCCATGTTCGACCTGCGCGGTGAGATCAGCAAGCACACCGACGTTAAGGCGTTCTACGAATAAGGGGGAAACTGCAATGGAACTGAATATCTGCCATCTTTACCCCGACATTCTCAATCTGTACGGTGACCGGGGCAACATTATCACGATGAAGCGCCGTCTGGAGAGCCGCGGCATCAGCGTCAATGTGGACGAGTGCTCGATCGGTCAGCCGCTCGATGTGGACAAGTACGACATTTTCTTCATCGGCGGCGGACAGGACTTCGAGCAGGAGGTGCTGCTGCGCGACCTCGCCTCCGGCAAGGGCAAGGACATCTGCACCGCTGTTGAAGAAGAGAAGGTGTTCCTCGCCATCTGCGGCGGCTACCAGATGCTCGGTCAGTATTACAAAACGTGGGACGGCGTGCAGCTTGACTTCATCGGCGCGATCAATGTGCACACCATCGGCGCGAAAGAGCGCATGATCGGCAACTACATGTACCGCACAACGCCCGAGAGCAGCGGCTCCATCGTGGTCGGCTTTGAGAATCACTCGGGCAAAACCTATCTCGGTGAGGATGTCGCGCCGCTCGGCATGATGATAAAGGGCTACGGCAACAACGGCGAGGACCAGACCGAGGGCGCACGCTACAACAACGTGTTCGCCACCTACTCGCACGGCTCGCTGCTGCCGAAGAATCCCGTGCTGTGCGACTTTATCCTGCAGACCGCGCTCGACCGCCGCTACGGCAAGACCGAGCCGCTCGTGCCGCTCAACGATACTCTTGAGCTGAACGCGCACAATTATATGGAGCAGCGATTGAGTAAATAACCTGATAAAAGTTACAGAAAAAGGCATGATTTGGAGTCATGCCTTTTCTATTTGTCTCTCTGCGGAAAATATGTTAAAATATTATCAAGAGAAGATCGGGAGCAGCTCCCGACAGAAAAGGAAACGAGGAGGCACATCACATGAAAAGGAGAATGATCGCAGCAGCACTGGCATGCCTTGCCTGCGCGGCTACCGCAGCGCCGTGGAGCAGGCGGGCGGCACCGTGCTCGAGGTGCAGTACTGCGACGCGCAGCCCGGCCGTGCGGCAGCCGCGATGGAGGTTGTCATGCAGAAGTATCCGCAGGGTGTGGACGCGGTGCTCGTTACCAGCGATGATATGGCACTTGCGGCCATCAAGTGCATCTGGGATAACAACAGCGACGCCTACCGGAAAACCGTTATCTGCGGCTTTGACGGCAATCAGGCTGCGGTGGAAGCGCTCGACCGCGGTGAGCTGACTGTCGATATTGCCCAGCAGGGCTATGAAATGGGCTACAAAGCCGTCGAGGCCGCTTTGGACGCACTCGAGGGCAAATCCGTCGAATCGGTGATCGACTCGGGTTCCGAGGTCATCACAGCGGACAATATCGACGCATACATTGCCGACTGCAGGGAAAAAGGTCTTTGGTCGTAGCAAAAAGAGAGAGTTTCGTTTGAAACTCTCTCTTTTTTATTCTTCCGAACAGTATATCTGCTAAAATTTTCAGCATATCGCGCGATAGCGCGCATTTAATAGAATCGCAACGCGATTCATAAAAACCGGGAGCATGTATCTGCGCAGCGCGGCCGAGAAGCCGCGCAAGGATAGCGCCGGTTTTTATACCCTAAGAGGGAGAAAGTTTCCGTATGGGAACTTTCGGACGACTTTGGAACGGCCTACGGTCCGTTCCTCTTGTCGGCCAAACCGTGGTTTGGCGACAGCAATTAAAAGCCTTCTCGATGCACCAACTGATACAGCAGTGCATTGACGATGGACGCGGCTACATTCGAGCCGCCCTTGCGGCCTCGTGCGATGATATACGGCGTGTCCCCGCCGATGAACAGCTCCTTCGCCTCGACCACGTTGACAAATCCGACCGGCACGCCGATGACGAGCGCAGGCGCGACAATGCCTTCCTCAATCAACTCATGCAGACGGATAAGCGCAGTCGGCGCATTGCCGATGGCGAAGATGAGCGGGCCTTCAAATTTGGCGGCGTGCTCCATCGAAACGACTGCCCGCGTGACACCGCGCGCCTTGGCCTCGCTTGCCACCAGCTCATCCGCCATCAGGCAGACCGCCTTTCCGCCGAGCTTTGCCAGCGTCGCCTTGCTCACCCCGGAGAGCGCCATATTGGTATCGGTAACCACCGTCGCCCCTGCCGCAAGCGCGGCCTTTGCCTTTTCAATCACATCCGGCGAAAACGCGAGGCTGTCCGCGTAGTCAAAATCCGCCGTGGTGTGGATCACGCGCTTGACTACCTCAGCGATGCCTGCCGGAAACGTGCGCTCGCCCAGCTCGGCAGTGATGATCTCAAACGACCGCTTTTCAATGTCCTGCGGCTTCATGTATCCGTTCAAAATTCGATTCCCTCCCGCGCAGCGATGCCCTTCTCAAACGGGTGCCGCTGCATTTTCATTTCTGTAATGTAGTCCGCGTGTGCCTGCAGCGCTTCGGACGGACCCCGTCCGGTCAGTACGACCTCGAGCGTTTCCGGCTTGGTCTCAAGAAATTTTACGACCGTTTTCTCATCCAGAAAGCCGCACGAGATTGCCGCGCAGACCTCATCCAGCACGAGCAGCCGCGCGTGCTCCCGCACGGCAAAGCCGGTTGCCGCATCGAAGGTGCGGGTGAGCGCGTCCGCTGTCTCCCGCTTCTCCGCCTCCGTCATGCGGAACGAGAACTTGCCGACCGGATTGGCTGCCATAACGGTCACGTCGGGCAATTTCGCCAGCACGCGGCACTCGCCCGAAGTCCCATCCTTGAGAAACTGCGCGAACACGACCTTGTTTCCGCGACCCGCGCAGCGCACGGTCAGTCCGACCGCCGCCGTGGTTTTGCCCTTGCCGCCGCCGCAGTACAGGTGAATGAGTCCAGTCATGCTTTTCCCTCCATTATACGGTAAATCCACTCCATATCGAGCGATTTTCGCACCGAATCCGCCAGTTTGTCGTACTGCTGTTCCTTGTAGGCGTGCGTATCGAGTGCTTCGCCGGTCAGCGTCACGCCCTTCTTTTTCGCCAGTGCCTGCGCCGTCCGCAGCGCCGCCTCCGGCGCATCGAACACGCCGTGCAGATAAGTGCCGAAGGCGTTTTCCGTCTGACAGCCGTCCTCGATTTCGCCTTCCCTGCGAAGCAATCGAACGAGCGGCTTTGCACTCGCGTCGCGCACGGTTTCGCCCATGTGAATCTCGTAGCCCTCGACCGCCAGACCGCTCAAATCGGACAGCACGCCGTCAATCTCAAGCAGCGCGCCGCGCGTCTGCGTCGTGGTCTTGCTCGGGCGGAACACCGTGTCGATCGGCAGCAGGTTCATGCCGCGCAGACTGCCGCCGCCCTCGGTATTATCCGGGTCGGAGACCGTGCGTCCCATCATCTGGTAGCCGCCGCAGATGCCGAAAACCGGCGTGCCTGCCGCGTGCGCCTTGAGAATCTGCGCCTCCATGCCGCTCTCGCGCAGCCAGCGCAGGTCTGCCAGCGTGGACTTGGTGCCCGGCAGGATAATCAGGTCGGCTCCGGCAAGCTGCGCCGGTTTGTCCGCATACGCGACACTCACGCCGGATACACGCGAAAGTGCGGAAAAATCGGTGAAATTGGACAGTCGCGGCAGCTTTACAACCGCAATGTTTACCAGTGCGGGAGCAGCCTTTGCGTCCAGACGCTCGGACAGGCTGTCCTCATCGTCGATGTCAAAATGACCGTACGGCACCACGCCGATGACCGGCTTGCCGGTCAAATCCTCGAGCTGCGTCAGACCCGGCCTCAGAATCTCCACGTCACCGCGGAATTTATTGATGATGAGACCGTGAATGCGCGCCTGCTCGTCCTCATCGAGCAGCTTGACCGTGCCGTACAGCGACGCGAACACGCCGCCGCGGTCGATGTCGCCGACCAGCAGAACAGGCGCATCCACCAGCTTCGCCAGACCCATATTGACAATATCATCCTGCTTGAGATTGATCTCCGCCGGACTGCCCGCCCCCTCGATCACGATAATGTCGTTCTCGGCGGCAAGGCTGTCAAATGCGTCCTTGATAATGGGCAAAAGCGCCTTTTTGCGGCCCCAATACTCCCGCGCGGTGCGGTTTCCCTGCGCCTCGCCCATGATGATGACCTGCGAGCCAACATCGCTTGTCGGCTTGAGCAAGATCGGGTTCATGCGCACATCGGGCGCGATGCCCGCCGCCTCGGCCTGCACGACCTGCGCGCGGCCCATCTCCCTGCCGTCCGCCGTGATGAACGAGTTGAGCGCCATGTTCTGTGACTTGAACGGCGCAACGCGGTAGCCGTCCTGCCGGAAAATCCGGCACAGGGCCGCGCAGAGAAGGCTTTTGCCTGCATTCGAGCACGTTCCCTGTATCATGATTGTCTTTGCCATTTTACACCTCACATTGGGTATAATTAGTAATGATTTGCAGTAACCGCTCACTCGCTTCTCTCGTTTTTACCGCAACGCGATAGTATCCCGCCGAAAGTCCGCGATAATTATCGCAGTTTCGTATCATTATGCCGTGTTCAGCGAGTTTCTTGTGCAATCCGGTATCGTTTGAGCGGAACAGCAGGAAGTTGGCCTCGCCCGGAAAGACGGTCAGTCCGCAGGCTGCAAGTCCGTCGGATAAAAACCTGCGTTCCTCGGCAATGCGTTTGGCGGTCTCGGCGGCCCAGTCCGGCTCGTTTGCCGCCGCGACGGCGCACGCCTGCGCGATGACCGACACGTTCCACGGCTGTCCGGCATGGTATAATTTCTCAATCAGCGCCGCGTCCGCCGTCATGCACCAGCCGAAGCGCACACCGGGCACGGCGTACATTTTCGTGTACGCGCGCAAGATGATCAGACCGGGATTGGATTCCAGCAGGTCTTTCAGTGTGTGCTGCACGGCGTCCTCCAGAAAGTCATTGAAACACTCATCCACAACCGGTTTTACGCCGTTTTCTGTACATTTTCGGACGATTTCCCGCAGGAGCTCCGGTTGGGCGGTTCGTCCGGTCGGATTGTTCGGATTGCAGAGATAAACCGCATCCAAATCCGGTGAAATCTCGTCCAAAATACGTTCTGTGAGCGCAAAACCGTCCGTTTCCCGCAGATTATGCACCCGAATCTCCGCACCTGAGAGCGTGCGCTCGTACTCCGCAAAGGTCGGTGCGGTGAGCAGCACCTTGCGCGGTTTCAGCACCGCCGCAAGACGGTCGAGCACATCCGCCGCACCGTTGCCGCAGTACAGAAAATCCGGATTGACGCCTTCTCTCGCACCAATCGCCTGCCGCGCGGCGCGGCAAAACGGGTCGGGATACTGCGTGCAGTTATCCACAGCCCTGTGCATGGCCGCGCGTACCGCGTCCGGTATGCCGAACGGATTGATGTTCGCGGACAGGTCGAGCGGCGCGAAGCCGTGGCGGTCGATGTAGGTTTGGATATCGCCGCCGTGGACATAATTAAGCATTTTTTCATCCTTTCAAATGCGAGTTTTCTCTCCCGCATAGCATCCTAACTTTTTACGATCAGGCGGATTACACAGCACAGCACCAGCGCAAACACGCTTGCCGCCGTCATCAGATCGACCGCTGCGAGAATATCCGTGCGGTCTACACGGCGCATCTGATCACCGAAGGCGGCTTTTTTAACGATTTTGCCGAAGTAGCTGGCATCGCCGCCGAGCTGGATGTGCAGCGCGCCCGCGCACGCGGACTCGGTCTGACCAGCGTTCGGACTTTTGTGCTTATTGCGGTCTCGGCGGTAAATCCGCAGCGCATTTCGGTTATCGAGATGCAGCATTCCGGCACCGGCGATCATGCACAGGGCGGACAGTCTGGCAGGGATAAAGTTGAAAAAATCGTCCATTTTTGCCGAAAACTTGCCGAAATACTCATACTTTTCGTTATGATAGCCGACCATGGAATCCAGCGTGTTGACCGCCTTGTACAGCATGCCGAGCGGCGCTCCACCGATGAGCATGAACACGAGCGGCGAGACCACACCGTCCGTCAGGTTCTCAGCCACGGTCTCAACAGCGGCCTTGACAACGCCCTCCTCGGACAGCTCTGCGGTGTCGCGGCCGACGTACCACGCGATGGCCTTGCGGCCCTCCTCGAGCGACTGCTTGACCGCGCCGTAGACATGATAACCGGCGTCCGCAAGGCTTTTTCGTGCGAAAATCATCCAGCAGAGCAGCGTTTCGACGACAAAACCGAGCCAGAAGTTCACATGATACAGCCAGCGCAGAAGGAAAAACGGCACGGCAAAGCTCATACCGCAGGTGATGAGCCAGAGTAAAATTCCGGCGAATGTCAGTGCCGCGGGCGTTGCGGGAAAGATGCGGCGCAGCACTTTTTCAGCCGCTGAGATGAGTTTTCCGACCGCACATACCGGATGCGGCAATTTTTTCGGGTCTCCGAGCAGCCAGTCGAGCGCGAAGCCGAGCAGCACGGCAAGGGTTATCGTCATGGTTGTTCTCCTTTGATGAATTGCGGCACGCCTGCGATCACGCGCACGACTGCATCTGCTTTCTGTGCCAAAGCACAGCACAGGCGACCAACCGTTTCACGCCAGTTTTCGTCCGCACGGTCGATGGGAACGATGCCGCAGCCGATCTCATCGCAGGTGATAACGTGTCCGCACAGCGTATCTGCGAGTGACAGCGGGTCTTTGTCTTCCTTCAGCATTTTTCGCACAATTTCGTGCAGATTTTCAATTCTCGGCAGGTCTGCATACAGGTTTTCGGCAACTTTTCGTTTCCCCTGATATGCCCCGCCAATGATGAGCACGGTCATAAAATCAGTCCTCCAATCGCTGCTGCCGCAAGCGTGATCAGTTCCGACAGCGAGATGCAGAATCCCGCCAGGTCTCCGGTTACACCGCCGAACACGCGGCGGCTTATGTGCTCATGCACAGCATACCACGCAACGAGCACGATAACGAGCACTTTCGCCGCAGCAAGCGCGTGCGGCACGCGGTATATCCACAATCCGAGAAGCACCGCAAACAGAACAAATTCAGCAATTAACATGCGCGATACCGCGCGTTTATCGCTGTTTTCCGCAAAGATATGTGCGAGTCCGCTGTCTTTTGCGCACGGTGATGCAACCACCTTACGGCCGCCCATTGTCCGTGCAAAAGCAAATCCTGTGCATGCCAGCGGAAGAAGCACAGGCCGATCGTAAATCTGGGCAAAACAGCCAACCTCGGCCAGTAGGAATGCCATCAGCCAGAGCGGCCCAAACGCGCCAACGTGCGGGTCCTTGAGAATGTTCAGCCGCTTTTCTCGGTCACCGAACGAGCACAGCGCGTCGCAGGTGTCGCACAGGCCGTCCAGATGAATGCCGCCGGACACTGCCAGAGGAATCAGCGCTGCGATCACAGCGTAAAACACGCCTGCCGCGCCGAAATGCACGCAAAATGCGAACCAGAACCACTCTATCGCACCGATCAGCACACCGATGAGCGGCAGGAAGCCAAGTGCCCACCGCATGGTCTGTTTTTCCCAGTTCACTTGCGGAACAGGTATCGCAGAATACATTGAGAACGCGACCCAAAGTCCGCTGATTACACTTTTCACGGCTGTTTTCCCTCCTTTACCGGCAGTAAAATCCCGCATACCGATTCATATACCGCGTCTGCTTTCCCAGTTAATTTCTGGTGCAGTTCTCCTAAAATCCGGATATACTGCATGGTCTCCGGCGGGTACGGCACGCCGTCCGCAAAGATTTCGTTGGAAACGATAACCAGCGTTTCACAGTATTTTTGCAGATTATCCACGCCTGCAACAATGCTGTCGAACGCCGATCCTGCGCCTGCGCCTTCCGGCGCAAACAGCTCGTTTGCCAGCAGATTGCCCAAATCCTCGAGCAAAATTCCGTCGTATTGCTGAGAGAGCCTGAGATTCGCTAAGTCAAGTGTTCTCTCTACCGTAGCGAACCCCTTTCCCGCACGAAGCGCCCGATGCCGCGCAATCCGCGCCTCTGCAGACTTGCCGAACGGCTGCATGGTCGCCAGATATAATCGACTCTGTGCTTTTTCACACACCAGTCGTTCCGCGTGCTCCGACTTGCCCGAAGCCGCTCCGCCGGTCACTAAAATCAGCATTTTCGCTCCCCTTTCTGAATTAGACTTGCAATCCGCTCTGATTTTCGATACAATAACTTTATCCGAGTAAGTTGAGGTAAGAAAAAATGGAGCTGCATTACGATATCACCAAACAGGATTTCATTGATTTTAATTTGAATTATTACAACAATAATGCGATTGTTCAACGCAGCATTCGCACCATGAGAATCGCCACCGCGGCTATTGTCATTCTCGGCGGCAGTGCGCTCATGTACTGGCTGCATACGCTCACGCCGGTTTCCATCGCGGTTTACGTTGCGCTCGCTGCCGTCTGCTTCTGGGGCACACCGCGCTATATGCGTCATAAAATGATCAAAAATATCGAGAAAATCCTCAAGAACGCAAAGAATAAACAGCTTTGCGGACCGAAAACGCTCACGCTGCGTGAAAGCGAATTCGAGCTGTCCGGCGAGAACGAAGATACCGTTTACCAGTATTCGGCCGTTCAGCGCACCGCAACCGATGACAAGCATTATTATGTTTTTGTTGATGAATTCTCCGCGGTCATCGTGCCGTTCTCAGCGTTTGAAAACGATGCGCAAAAGCAGGAGTTCTACAACAAAATCACCGCAAATATCGCAGATGAAGCGCTGAAATGCTAAGAATTTGAACCGTAAGCACCGAGTTAACGCTCGGTGCTTTTTGCTGCACGCAGTATTCCTGTAAAGAATGCGGGCAGATCGCATTTATCGGCGTTACACACAATATTTATATAAAAATTTGTGCTATCTGTCAGACAAACAACTACTTTTGCGGCTGATATGCCTCTATTCCAATGTCCGCGAAGCTCACCATTTCCCGATATGGCGCCAGTGCCAGGTCCAAAAGTGCCACGCCTGCCGCCGCGCCTGTCCCCTCCCCGAGATGCATGCCCGCCGTCAGGAACGGCCGCTTGCCGAGTGCATCGAGCAGCAAAATGCTCGCCGGTTCGTCCGATCTGTGCGCTGCGACCATAAAATGCACAGACTGCGGGCACAATCGCACCGCGAGAAGCGCCGCCGCGCACGAAATCACGCCGTCCAGCACGACCGGGATGCGCTGTGCCGCCGCACCCAAATACAGACCGCACAGACCCGCGATATCCAAACCGCCAACCTTATGCAGCACGTCGATCGAGTCATTCGGGTCGGGTTTGTGAAGCGCCAGCGCCGCCTCAATCACCGCGATTTTCCGCTCCAGACCGGCCGTTGACAGACCCGCTCCGCGTCCTGTGACCGCCGCAGCCTCCGCGTCGGTGAGCGCCGCCGTGACTGCCGCACTCGTAGTCGTGTTTCCGATGCCCATTTCGCCGCCAATGAGCAGCGAATATCCCTTTTCGGCACACATTTCTGCCATTTTAATACCGATTTCGACCGCTTCGAGCGCCTCTTTCCGCGTCATGGCAGGCTCATGCGCAAGGTTTGCAGTTCCGCGCCGAACGGAAAATTGCAGCACTTTTTCGCTCTTTATCGGCTGTGCAACACCTATATCGACCGGAAACACGTCCATTCCGAGCTGTTTTGCCATTAGACACACGGTGGACTCGCCGCGGCCCATATTTTCCGCGACCGTTGCTGTCACCTCCTGCCCACACTGCGTCACGCCCTCGGCGACCACGCCGTTATCCGCGCAGAAAACAACCGCCGCGCGTCTGGAAATATCCGGCACCGGCTGACCGAGAATACCTGCAAGCTGCACGATCGCGTCCTGCAGAAGCCCCAGTCCGCCGAGCGGCATGGCAATATTTGCAAAGCGGTTTTGCGCCGCCGTCATGCTTTTTTCATCCAGCGGCCGGATGGCAGAAATAGTCTGTTCAAGTGTCATTTTCCGCTCCTTTCTGCGCATTTCCGGACAAAATTCGCAACAATTTCAGTTTTCGCACGGAAATACAAATGTGGAAATCCTGCATAGAGCGTATCCGATGCAAAGCCGCAGTCCCACGCGCGCCCGTTTGGCTTGACCGCATGAAAATCTGTGCCATTATCCACAGCCTGTGCATAATGAAACTCGTGCACAGGAAATTGTCCACCGGCTTCGCACAGCAGGTTATCACTGTTTGCCGTGAGCATGACATAGCCGAACGGCTGCAACCTGCGCGTCATGTGCGCCGAAGTCGGCAGCACACCTGCCATTTCCGCGCCGTCGAGCGACTGCATCAGATAAAGAAATCCGCCGCATTCTGCAACTGTCGGTAAACCGTTTTGAATCGCTTTTTTGATAGAATTTCGCATGATTTCATTCTCTGAAAGCCGTTTTTCATACAATTCCGGATAGCCGCCGCCGAGATACAGACCATCGATATTCTCCGGCAGCCGCTCGTCTGTGAGCGGCGAAAACGGCACAAGCTCTGCCCCCAGCTCGCGCAGCACATCGAAGTTATCCTCATAATAGAAGCAGAATGCGCGGTCCTTCGCTACCGCGATCCGCACCGGAAAATCGGTCACACGAGCGAGCGGCATGTGCGTATCGGTCAGCGGTTTCGCCGTCTGTGCTAATGCACACAACGCGTGGAGGTCAATGCCCTCCTCTGCCGCATCCGCGAGCCGATCAATTTTCTCACGCAGGTCGGACAGCTCATCCGCCGTCACCAGACCGAGGTGGCGGTCAGGTATTTCGGCCTCCGGAACCGGCGGCAAAAAGCCGAGCACAGGCAGTCCCGCTTTCCCTGCAATTTGTTTGTAAAACGAGTACATTCCCGCCGAAACGCCGTTCAAAATCACTCCTGCGAGCGTATTTTTCGCAAATGTGCGGAACCCGTGAATCTGTGCCGCAAGCGACAGCGACTGCCCCTTAGGCCGCACGATCAGCACCGCAGGCGTGCCGGTTGCGCGGGCCAGATGCGCCGCCGAAGCCGTATCCGTCGTACCGGAAACGCCGTCGTAAAAGCCCATGACGCCCTCGATCACACCGAGACCGTCCGGCCGGATATGCCGCGCAAGCTGACTGCAAATACCGGCCTCGTCCTCGAAAAAAAGGTCTAAATTGCGGCTCGGAACGCCCAAAACCGCCGTGTGGAACATCGGGTCGATGTAGTCCGGACCGCACTTGAATGCGTTGAGTGTTACGCCGCGGCGCTGCAGCGCCCGCAGAATCGCGGTCGTGACCGTCGTCTTGCCGCAGCCGCTGCCGGTGCCCGCAAGCAGCAGTCTTGGTGCATTATTTTGTGTCATTTTCGGCCCTCCCGGACAGAATAAACACCGGATTGTTCGCAGTCAGCATGGTATACGCGCCGACCGGCTTACCGCGCGTGGCCGCCAACTGTGTGACCTCAATGTCAGTAAATCCCAATTCTTTCAAAGCCGTCTGCGCCGCAAACAACGTCTCGAGCGCAATCGCGTTCACGACCACGCGGACTTCCGGATTTTTCTTCTTAGCAAGTGCCAGAATCTCCCGCATTCTGCCGCCGCTCCCGCCGACGAACACGCAGTCCGGTGCCGGAAGGTTCTCCAGTGCCTCCGGCGCAGGTCCTTCAATGATTTTCACATTGTATCCGCCGAGTTTTATGCGGTTTTCGTGCAAGAGCGCGACCGCTTCCGACTTTCGCTCGACAGCGTAAACCGTGCCGTCGCTGGCCTTGCGCGCCAGCTCGAGCGTGACCGCGCCAGTGCCCGCACCCACGTCCCAGACCGTGTCGGTCGGTCGGACAGTCAGGCGGTTCACCGACACCCACCGAACCTCTTCCTTGGTCATCGGCACCTTTCCGCGCGTGAGCATTTCATCTCGAATCGGTTCGTTTTTGTTCGCCGCACGCGGGTTTTCGATCAGCAGAACCGCTAAATCCGGGCACGAAAGCTGCGCGATCTCTGCGGCTGTGCCGTGCACAATCCGCTCATTTTCCGCGCCGAGGTTTTCCCCGAGATGAACGGGCAGCGCGCCCAATCCCGCGTCCGTAAGGCTGTTGCAAACCGCCTGCGCGTTGTTCTCGCCGCCGGTCAGCGCAAATGTTGCCGCATGGTAACTTACGGCACCGAGAATATTTCCTGTGCGACCGTGCAGGCTCTTAAAACACAGATTTTCGTAGGAAATGCCGCATTTCGCGCACATATACTGCATGCTTGACAATCCCGGCATGAGTGTTACCCCGCCGTATGGCAGGAGCCGCTCACGCAGCTTTCCGGCCGCGCTGAAGAATCCTACGTCGCCGGAAACCAACAGCGCCGTGTGCCGGGCATTACCGGAAATTGCCCGCTCAGCCAGCTCTGAGAACGCGCAGACCTCCGCCTTGGGCGACAGCGATGCGAGCCGTTTTGTGGCAAATACTTTCTCTGCGGCTGCAAGCGTGCGGACGGCTTCGCCGGTCAGCGTGTCCGCCGTGCCCATGCCTGCGCCGATGATGAAAAATTCCCGCTGCTGCTTTTCGTTCCGTAAACCGAGCAATTCCGTCAAAAACACCTGCATCTGCGCCTGATTTTTGCCGTTTTCCATACGCGGACGCGCAATGACCAGTACCTTTGCGCCGACCTCCTCGGCTGCCGCGACCTTCTCCGCAAAGCCGCCGGACACGCCGGTATCCTTGGTCACGAGAATTTTTGCGCCGGTCTCGCGCAGCAGCGCCGCGTTCATCGCCTGCGAAAACGGACCTTGCATGGCGATGATGTGCGCGCCCGGGAAGCCGAGTGCAGCGCACTTTTCGAGCACCGTGGCGGTCGGCAGCACGCGCGGGAACAGCCGCGTTTGGAAGTCCTGCACCGCCGTGTACGCTTCCAGTTCTTTACTTCCTGTGGTGAGCAGGACCGCGCCCTCGTGCGCGTTCAGCCAGTCCACTGCAGCGGCTGTGTCCAGCACGATTTCGCAGTTCTGATAAGGCAGGGCAGGCCGCAGCAGCCGCTCGTAGCGTGCGCCCGATTTCGCACAGGCCGCCCGCAGATTGTCGGTCACAGCCGCCGCGTACGGATGCGTTGCGTCGATGAGCAGCGTATCCGAGGTCAATCGCTTTTCCATCTCCCGCTCATCCAAGCGGCCCTCGTGAACCGTGATTCCCGCCATCGGCTCCATCACCGCCGCACCATACTCTGTGGCAACGAAAACATCTGCCTGCACGCTATTTTTCGACAAAAACCGGCACAAATCATGTCCTTCTGTCGTGCCGGAGAAAATCATCAGCTTCATACGCCGCGATACCCCCTCGGCGTGACCATGCGGCCGTCCATCACGCGCGTACGGCTGTTTCCGACAAACACGGTGGTCAGCATATCGACCTGTGTATCACGCAGCTCACCGAGCGTTGTAAGCGTGCAGCTTTCGCCTTCTCGGCCAATGCTGCGCACCAGACCGCAGACGGTTTCCAGCGGTACAATCTCCAGCAGGATATCGCAGGCACGGCGCAGATGGTCGGTTCGTTTTTTGCTCGACGGATTGTACAGCGCGATGCAGAAATCGCCAGCCGCCGCGCCGCGCAGACGCTGCTCAATCTTGTCCCACGGCGTGAGCAGGTCGGACAGGCTGATGCACGCAAAGTCACACGTCAGCGGCGAGCCGAGCACGGCGCCGCCCGAGCAGGCCGCCGTGATGCCCGGAATGACCTCGACCTCGAGGTTCGGCTCGTGCTCGCAAAGCTCGAGCAGCAGGCCGGCCATGCCGTACACACCGGCGTCTCCCGAGGACACGACCGCGACCGTTTTGCCCTGTTTTGCCGCCTCAACCGCCGCTTTGCAGCGCAAAACCTCGCGTGTCATGCCGGATTCGATGCGCTCCTTGCCCGAAATGAGGTTCTCGATCAAATCAAGGTACAGACCGTAGCCTGCCACACAGTCACATTTTTCCAGAGCACGCACCGCGCGCAGCGTCATCTGCTCCTCGCCGCCCGGCCCGATGCCGATGCAATACAGCTTCATGCTTCGCCCTCCTGTTCTTCAAACGTCACGCGCCAGTCCGGCACAGCGACAGCCGCCGTCACGCCGTTCTGCGCGAATTTATGCAAGATAAGTGTGCCGTTCTGTGCTGCGCACACAGCCGCGCGTTCGCACACATTATCTACGCCGACGGTCTGCTGCACGAACGCCGACCGGCTGAATTCGCCTTGTGCGTCCTGCATCTGCTCGGCCGTAAAGGTGCGGAACGGCAGTCCGTGCTTTTCGCAAAACAGCAGCAACCCCGGCTCATTCTGCTTGATATCAATGCTCGCCGCGCCGCAAATCGCCTGCCAGGGCAGCTTTTTCGATGCAAGTGCCGCCTGAACCGTCTGCTCGATGGCATCCGCGCTCGTGCCCTTGCGGCAGCCAATGCCGAGATACGCGATCCGCGGCACGAGATGCAGCGTGTGTGCAAACGGCTGTGCGTCTGTGCGGAATCCAATCGTGAACCCGCTTTCCGCGTCTTTTTTAAGGTCAATATGGGCGGGCAGCAGCCCGTCTACCGGAAAATCCGAGCGAACGCCCACGGTTTCCCCCCTGAGCAGCGCACCGGATACATATTTAATATGTTCCGGCTCCAGAACTGCACAGCTGTGTGCTTTTGCCCAAGTGTCCACGGCGAACACCTGCCGGCCGTCTGTCGCGGTGGTGAGCACCGGCACAGCCTGCAGACCCTGCGCAAGTATTTCTGCAATCTCGTTGGCACCGCCCAGATGTCCGGACAGGAGCGGAATCACGAACTTTCCCTGCTCGTCAATGACGATCACCGCCGGATCATAGGCTTTTCCCATCAAATACGGCGCCACTGCGCGTACCGCGATTCCGGTCGCGCCCACGAACACGATCAGGTCGCAATCGACCATCGCCTGCTGCGCAAAGCGCTTCAGGCTCGTGCCCGAGAGCGACGCATCCACCGTCCGCGCGTACCGCTCACACCGGAAATCCGGCAGGAGTTTTACCGCCCTTTGCACAGTCTGTGCGCCGCACAGGGTAAAGGATACAAATTTTGCGTGCTTCATCGGCTTGCCTCACGAAATTCGGTCGTAAAGGTCGGGTCGTACAGCTTGGAGCGCTCGTACTCGGTGCCGAGGAACCCGCCCACCGTGATGAGCGCGGTCTTGGTGATGCCCTCCCGCGCACCGGCCGCGGCGAGTTCACCGACCGTTGTCCGCACGACCTTTTCGTCCGACCAGGTGGCCTTGTACACGATAGCCGCAGGCGTGTCCGGCGCGTAGCCGCCCGCGATCAGCCGCTCGGACAGGCGCGGCAGCTGACCTGCCGACAGGAAGATGACCATGGTGGCTCCGTGTGCCGCGAACGCCTCGATCTGCTCCTTTTCGGGCACGGGCGTGCGGCCCTCCATGCGCGTCAGGATGACCGACTGGCTCACGTTCGGCAGTGTGTACTCGGCTTTTAGTGCCGCTGCCGCGCCGCAGAACGAGGACACGCCCGGGCAGACCTCGTAGGGAATCCCGCGTTTATCCAGCTCGTCCATCTGTTCTCTATGCGCACCGTACACGCACGGATCGCCGGTGTGCAGACGCACGACCGTTTTGCCCGCTTTCGCGGCAGGCGCCATCACGGCGATGACCTCCTCGAGCGTCATCTTCGCGCTGTTGTACACCTCGCATCCGTCCTTTTTGTAGTCCAAAAGCGCCGGATTGACCAGCGAACCGGCGTAAACGATCACATCTGCCTCGCTCAGCAGACGTGCGCCGCGTACCGTGATCAGGTCGGGCGCACCCGAGCCTGCACCCACAAAATAGATCATTCGCTTTGCTCCTTTACCAATATAATAGAGAAATAGCCGCTCGGCTGTTCAAGCGCATCTAAATCTTCGATCAGCCGCTGACCGTCCATGCCAACGCGTTCGATCAGCACCGCGCTGCCGAGTTCGCCGCGCTGCCGGAGCAGTTCGCGCACCTCCAATACACTCTTTCCGGTCTTCATCAGCACCTTGCTGCCGGAGAGCGCAAGCCCTTCCTCCGCCCTGCCGTGCGTGGCCGGAATGATGTGCAGCATTTCGCCGTCCTCGCACAGAGCGCGGCCCATGGCGGCAGCTGCAGCACAGAAGGACGGCACGCCGGGCACCAGCTCGGCTGCATAGCCGCGAGCGGCCACGCGCCTGTGTACATACCAGCAGGTAGAATACACCGTCGGGTCACCGAGTGTGAGAAACACCACGGTTTTGCCCTCGTCGAGCAGCGCACAGAGCGCGTCTGCCGCCGCGTCGTGGCTGGCGTTCCGCGCCTGCCTGTCGTGCGTCATCGGCATATCGAACAGCAGGATTGACTTGTCCTGCCCGATGTACGGCGAAGCAATATCCAGTGCGGTCTGTCTGCCGTCGGCGGACTTCGGTGCGGCGACCACATCGCACTCGCGCAGCAGCCGGATCGCCTTGGCGGTCAGCAGCTCCGGATCGCCCGGACCGACGCCGACTCCATATAAAATACCCTTCATTGCAGTTTCAACCTCTCACAGAGTGCGCGCGCGCCCGCCGACTCGGCCAGCACGCCGTATTTTCCGGTAAACATGATGAATTCCACGCGTGCCTGCCCCTTCATGCGCAGGGCGATACGGGTTTCCATTTCCCTGCCGATGCGCGACAGGACGGACCGGCGCAGATTCACCTCGTCCAGCAGTTCCACGCACGCGTCCACCGAGATGGCAGCCATCAGTCCTTCGAGTGTCTCGCGCGGTGCGCCGCACAGTGCCGCATGCGCGGTGAAAATCTCCTGCCGTGCGTCTGCGACCGATGAATGCGTGTTCATCACGCCTGCGGCCATCTTGACCAGCTTTCCGGCGTGTCCGACGAGCAGAATCTCCGGATAGCCGCGGTACGCTGCGTGGTCGAACGCCTCACCGATGAAGTTGGAGCACTTGACCGCGCGTTCGAGGTCAAGGCCGAGCGTGTCCCGCGCGAAATCCGCGCCGTAGTTGCCCGGGCACAGGAACGCAATGCGCTGTCCCTGCGCATACAGGCTGTCCAGCTCCAATCGGATGGTGTCCACGAGCGCCTTTTCGCTCATCGGCTCAACGATGCCGCTCGTGCCGAGAATCGAGATGCCGCCGACGATGCCGAGGTGGCCATTGTAGGTCTGGGCGGCAAGTGCCTCGCCGTCCTCCACCGAAATGGTGACAGAAAAGCCGCCGCCGTATCCGTTCTGTTCTGCGGCACGGTGCACCGCATCCGCAATCTGCTGCCGCGGACCGGGATTGATCGCCGCTTGTCCGACCGGCATCGCCAGTCCCGGGCGGGTAATCCGACCGACGCCGGCGCCGCCCTCTATGGCAACGCCCTTTTCGATTCGGCGCACGGAAGCCGTGATGCGGACCCCGTTTGTGATGTCCGGGTCGTCGCCCGAATCCTTGCGGACGGTGCAGACAGCCGCGTTTCCGCTCATATGCGCGTCCTCGACCGGCAGGCAGAAGGTGATGCCGCCCGGCGTGTGCAGGTGAATCTCCGGCGGCGCGATTCCGGTCAGCAGCAGCACAGCCGCCGCCTGCGAGGCCGCCGCCGCGCACGAGCCGGTTGTCCAGCCGCGGCGAAGCGCCTTGCCGCCGCGGTAGGTGGTGAGTTTTTCGTCCGGCATGCGGTGCACCTCCCTGTGAAATGTAATCCAATTTATTATAGCATACGCAGGCTTTTATTTGAAGTGCAAACGCGGGATGTCTTTTCCCTGCCCCGGTTTTCCGGTGTCGGAATTTTTATCATTTTCCGCGGCAGTGCCGCTCTCCCTGCGATTCTCCGTGAATTCTTCATCGCATTGTTTTAGTAGGATAACAAAAATTTTTTATAAATTCGCACTTTAATTGCCATGTTCTGTAAAATAATAAACTTTTCTAAGTGCGAGGTGAAAAAAGTAAATATTTTACGCAGTATTTTTGTACAAAAAGTCTGTTCAAAATTATCATTTTTCACAATAGTTGTTGATAATATTGATAAATACGCGAGATTTTTTTATTCATTCATCCAAATTGCACAAATACATCTTGACAAAGAATTTTAAAAGTGATAAATTTATCTCACGAAAGGACGAAAGGAGGCTGAGCAGGAAATGAAAAAGGTTATCTGTTCGGAACACGCACCCGCAGCCATCGGCCCGTATGCACAGGCAATTGCAGCAAACGGTATCGTATTTACTTCGGGTCAGCTTCCGATCGATCCCGCAACCGGTGCTTTT
This sequence comes from Butyricicoccus sp. AF18-9LB, assembly GCF_027684505.1. Lineage (NCBI taxonomy): Bacteria > Bacillati > Bacillota > Clostridia > Eubacteriales > Butyricicoccaceae > Butyricicoccus > Butyricicoccus sp. AF18-9LB. The sequence goes on along the minus strand of NZ_JAQCWA010000023.1, from coordinate 16,471 downwards.
CCGGAAGGGATCGCAGCACAGACCAAACAGTCGCTCACCAATGTAAAGGCAATCCTTGCTGAGGCAGGAACCGGTATGGATCAGGTGATCAAGACTACCGTCTTCCTGAGCGACATGAACAATTTCGGCGCGATGAACGAGGTTTACGCCACCTTCTTCGGTGAAGGCAGCTACCCGGCACGCTCCGCTGTGGAGGTTGCAAGACTTCCCAAGGACGCTCTCGTCGAGATTGAGGTAACCGCTCTCCTGCCGTAAGGCAAACCAAAAAGAAAAGAAAACAGCAAAAAAGAAAGGTGCTGTCCGCTAGGCAAAGCCGGAACCGGAAAATTCGGCTTTGACGACCGGGGTACCTCCAAAACACAAACGGCAACAACGCCAAAAAAATGGAGGTAATTTTATTATGAGCAAGCAGTATCCGCTGAACGTACCCGCACCGCATCATTTTACTTACGCAGTCCGTGATCTTCCGGAAGTAACCGTTGAGCAGCGTGAGCGCGCTCTTCAGGCTACTCATTACAACGAGTTCGCATTCCCGTCCGGCATGCTGACCGTTGATATGCTGTCCGACTCCGGTACCACTGCAATGACCAATCATCAGTGGGCAAGCCTGTTCCTCGGCGACGAGGCTTACGGCCGCAACACCGGTTATTACGTTCTGCTCGACACCTTCCGCGACATTTTCGAGCGCGGCGGCGAGAAGAACTGGAAGAAGATCATCGACCTCGTTCGCACCGATTGCCGCGACGTTGAGAAGATGATGGATGAAGTTTATCTGTGCGAGTACGAAGGCGGCCTGTTCAATGGCGGCGCAGCTCAGATGGAGCGCCCGAACGCATTTATCATCCAGCAGGGCCGTGCAGCTGAGTCCGTTCTGATGGAAATCGTTCGCAACATCCTTGCTAAGCGTCACCCGGGCAAGAAGTTCACTATTCCGTCGAATGGTCACTTCGACACCACCGAAGGCAACATCAAGCAGATGGGTTCCATTCCGCGTAACCTGTACAACAAGACCCTGCTGTGGGAAGTACCGGAAGGCGGCCGTTACGAGAAGAACCCGTTCAAGGGCAACATGGATATCGAGAAGCTCGAGCAGCTGATCACCTCTGTTGGTCCGGAGAACGTTCCGCTGATCTTCACCTGCATCACCAACAACCCGGTTTGCGGCCAGGCCGTTTCCATGGGCAACCTGAAGGAAATCAACCGCGTTGCGCATAAGTACAACATCCCGCTGGTATTCGATACCGCTCGCTGGGCTGAGAACGCTTACTTCATCAAGATGAATGAGGAAGGCTACGCTGACAAGTCCATCGCTGAGATCGCTACCGAGATGTTCTCTTACTGCGACGCATTCACCATGTCCGCTAAGAAGGACGGCCACGCTAACATGGGCGGCATGCTGGCATTCCGCGATAAGGGCCTGTTCTGGAAGAACTTCTCCGACTTCAACGAAGACGGCACCGTTAAGACCGACGTTGGCGTTCTGCTGAAGGTTAAGCAGATCTCCTGCTACGGCAACGATTCCTACGGCGGCATGTCCGGCCGTGACATCATGGCTCTGGCAGTTGGCCTGTACGAGTCCTGCGACTTTAACTACATGAACGAGCGTGTTGCTCAGTGTAACTACCTGGCAGAAGGCTTCTACGACGCTGGCGTTAAGGGCGTTGTACTGCCGGCAGGCGGCCACGCTGTATACATCAACATGGATGAGTTCTTCGACGGCAAGCGCGGCCACGACACCTTCGCTGGTGAGGGCTTCAGCCTTGAGCTGATCCGCCGCTACGGCATCCGTGTATCCGAGCTGGGCGACTACTCCATGGAGTATGACCTGAAGACCCCGGAGCAGCAGGCTGAAGTATGTAACGTAGTTCGCTTCGCAATCGACCGCAGCCGTCTGACCAAGGAGCATCTGGACTATGTAATCGCAGCTGTTAAGGCTCTGTACGAGGATCGTGAGAACATTCCGAACATGCGTATTGTTTGGGGTCACAATCTGCCGATGCGTCACTTCCATGCATTCCTGGAGCCGTACCCGAACGAAGAGAAATAATCCCCTGTTCCATCCTTTCGTCAAAGGCGATACCGCATAATTGCATAAATTGTGCGGTATTTCCGCCAATGCCGCAGCAATGGCGCCGCGGCATTGCATAACAGGAATTTCTCCTGACCTTTTTATAACTTGATAATCAGGGCGTAACCTGTGCCGCGTGGAAAGTGCACAGGAAAGCAAAGGACAAGGGCGTTCTTTTTCCCAGAAAACTAAACAGTTTCTGCGGCAAAGAGAACGCCCTTTTTCTATCCATTTACACATTAAAGGGGTGTAAGATAATGAGTAAAGAGCCTAAAAACTTAGAACAAAGAGATGGTTTCCAGAGTAAATGGGGTTTTATTCTGGCATGTATCGGCTCTGCGGTTGGTATGGGCAACATCTGGCGTTTCCCGATCATGGTGCAGAAGTACGGCGGCATGACCTTCCTGCTTCCCTATTTTATCTTTGTAATTTTGATCGGCAGTACCGGCGTTATCGAGGAGTTCGCTCTCGGCCGTCGTGCAGCCGCAGGTCCGGTTGGTGCGTTCGGTATGTGTACCAAGGAGCGCACCGGCAGTGAGAAATCCGGTAAGGCGATCGGCGCAATCCCGATCATCGGTGCATTGATGCTGGCAATCGGCTACACGGTCGTTCTCGGCTGGATCTTCAAGTACACCTTCATGTCCCTCTCCGGCAGCCTGTTCAATCTCGGCACGGATATGGGCGCAATCGGCGGCACCTTCGGCATGACCGCACCGGAGGCAGAAACGCTTCCCGAAGCCCTCAAGGCAATGGCGTCGGCTGGCTTCTTCGGCATCGGCAACGGCGTATGGCAGATCGTTGCACTGGTAGTTTCCCTCGCCATCATGGTAATGGGCGTTGCAGGCGGCATTGAGAAGGCAAACAAGGTCATGATGCCTGTTCTGTTCGGTCTGTTCCTCGTACTGGCAGTCTACATCGGCACTCTGCCCGGCGCATCCGAAGGCTATAAGTACATTCTGACCCTGAATCCGGCCGGTCTGGCTAAGCCCGACCTGTGGGTATTTGCATTCGGTCAGGCGTTCTTCTCCCTGTCTGTTGCAGGCAACGGTTCTGTAATCTACGGTTCCTACCTGTCCAAGAGCGAGGATATCCCGTCCTCCGCACGCAACGTAGCAGTATTTGATACCCTTGCAGCTCTGCTGGCAGCAATCGTTATCATTCCGGCAATGGCAGTTGTTCTGGGCGAAGGCATCCGCGACGTAACCGGCGGCCCCGGCCTGATGTTCGTTTACCTCGTAAATGTATTCAACGCAATGCCTGCCGGCCGTATCATCGGCGCGATCTTCTACATCTGCGTACTGTTCGCAGGCGTATCCTCTATCGTAAACCTGTACGAGGCACCGATCGCCTTCCTGCAGGAGCAGTTCAAGTTCAAGCGCGCAGCAGCCGTTGGCACCATTGGTGTGATCGGTCTGGTCGTTTCCATCGCAATCCAGCCGTGGACCTCTCAGTGGATGGACGTTGTTTCCATTTACATCTGCCCGCTCGGCGCTGCTCTGGCCGGCATCATGTTCTTCTGGGTACTCGGCAAGAAAAAGGCACTTGCTGCTGTTAACGAAGGCGCTAAGAAGCCCATCGGCAGCTGGTTCTTCCCGCTTGGTAAGTGGGTATACGTTATCTGTGCAATTGCTGCACTGATCCTCGGCATTATGTACGGTGGCATTGGCTAATCCCTCAAGCTAACCACTGGACTTTCGTTAGACGTTCATGGGTTTATGAATCGTCTGTATCCCCCCTTTTGTCTTTGTCCCCCGTCACTGCTGTGTGGCGGGGGACATGCTTTTCTAATTAGAAATTAGCAATCCGCAGGCAGTAATCGCTGCATGCAAAGCAAAACCCCGGCTTTGCCGCACTTGACAAAACCGGGGCTGCTCGGGTATAATATACCCAAGGGATGCTGTTCAGGCAGTCAGACCTTATTCAATCAGGATTTTTAGTCACTGACCGTTCGAGGCCTAATCGAGCGGTCAGTGCGCTTTTATACAGAAAATGTACAGCAGGATTACTGCACATACGAAAAGCCGAAGCAATTTCTTCTGCATTTGCGACACCTCCTTTCCTCCCCAAACCGAGGAAAGAAAGAAGGTCTGACCGCTATCGGAACAACATCTGCTTACAGTATAGCATATACGACAGAATATTGTCAATAAACCGTCCTTTCAGGCGGTTTTTGTTGTTATAGCAGAAAAAGAGACGAACCAGGCAGGCTCGTCTCTTTTTACGTTGTATGGAGAAGATTCAGTTAAAGTACACGATATCTTCCTTCGCCTTTTCGGCGGGTTCTACCGTGATGGCATGCAGCACCGGACCGGGACCGCGGTACTGCGGCAGCTCCTCGACGGTGATGGACGCCGTTACCTTGACCCAGTCGCGGTTATGCAGCTGATCGCGGTCGGGATAGCGGCAGAGGAAGCCGAGGAAGGTGACGTCATCCGCGCAGCAGACCATGCCGAAACGGCCGGGCACGAAGCTGCCGGCGGGCACATCCTTGCCGACGTAGGCCTGGGCAAGAAAGCGGACGGTCTTGCCGTCATACTTCATCGGATCGCTGGTGGCGTCGATGTACCAGAGACCGTAGTCCTCCGGCTGGATGTCGATGATATCCGCATCCACGTCAAACGGCAGCGGCATATTGCGGGCGTAGTCCTCGGAATTGCCGTTCACGTCATCCAGATAGATTGCCGCACGCGGGTTCATCGCCTTGATGTTCTTCTTGTACAGCATGTCCTTCAGCTCATCCGTGCAGCGGTTGAACACAACCAGATCCGCAGTGGTGATATGCTCGAACATCATCGGGCCGATGTTGTTGGAATACAGCTCAAACGTGGTCGCATCGACCGTGGTGACGATCTGGTACAGCTCCCAGCGGGCAGGAAATGCCTGCATCAGCTTTTCCAGCTTCCACATGCCATTGTACTCAACAAGAATGCGGTCCGGCTGGTATTTCTGCTCCACGCGCTTGAGGATATTCGGCGTCAGACGGTCCTCGGACTCGATGGGCACAAGCGCGGTGCCGTAGTGCAGCAGCCACTTCTCGTCGTATTCCTCGATGCCTTCTTCGCACAGCAGCAGCACCGTGCGCTCGTTCTCGGTAAAGTTCGGGTCCGCGAGAATGTCCTGAATGAACTTGGTCTTGCCGCTCTCCAGAAAGCCGGTAAAGACGTATACCGGAATGGGTTCGTTAGCCATATCTGGTTACCTCACTTTTCGTTTACGCCGAACAGAGCAGCGATGCGCTCCTCATCCAGCTCGGAGCCGATGACGCACAGGCGGCCGGTGTAATCGGCAGTGCCGCGGCGAATTTCGGGTGCGCCCGGAACGTAGTCAAAGTGCAGCCACTCGCCGCCGTCTGCACACGGAACGATGCCCTTTGCACGCAGTACGGTGCCGAGCGTAACATCGCCGAGCGCGGTAAGTGCCGCGTTAAGCTCTGCCTCGGTGTACTTGCGGGTCGTTTCCTTACCCCAGGAGGTGAATACTTCGTCAGCATCGTGATCGTGGTCGTGACCGCAGCAGCAGTGACCGTCGTGGTCGTGATGATGGTGCTCGTGGTCATGATCGTGGTGATGCTCATGCTCATGGTCGTGATCGTGGCAGCCGCAGGTGCAGTGCTCATCGTGCTCGTGATGATGCTCGTGCTCCTCATGATCATGGTCATGCTCATGCTCGTGGTCATGGTGGTGATGATGATGCTCGTGATGCGGCTCGTGCGCGATCTCCTCGAGAACCTCCGCAACGAGGTCGCGGCTGCCTTCCATGGTGGAGAGCAGCTGCTCGCCGGTCAGGTCCTTCCACGGGGTGGTGACGATGCGGGCGTGCTCATTCAGGCCGCGCAGCATGGCAACGGTCTCGTCGAGGCGCTTCTCCGGGCACTCAGCCGTGCGGGACAGCAGGATGGCACCGGCATGCGCCACCTGATTCTCGAAAAACTCACCGAAGTTCTTGAGGTACATCTTGGCCTTGAGCGCGTCAACAACGGTTACAAAGCTGTTCAGCTGAACCTCGAGGTGCGCGTTCTGTACCGCAGCGATAACGTCCGACAGCTTGCCGACGCCGGACGGCTCGATCAGGATGCGGTCCGGATGGTACTGGTCCACAACATCGTGCAGCGCCTTGCCGAAGTCGCCAACCAGCGAGCAGCAGATGCAGCCTGCGTTCATCTCGTTTACAACAATGCCGGCATCCTTGAGGAAGCCGCCGTCAATGCCGATCTCACCGAACTCGTTCTCGATCAGAACAACCTGCTCACCCTTGAGCGCATCGGCCAGCAGACGCTTGATGAGGGTCGTCTTGCCGGCACCCAGAAAACCGGAAATAATATCAATTTTAGTCATGCTTTGTCGCTCCATTTCTATGCACGGCACAGGGATTCCCGAACCGTACTCAAATTTTTCGAACGCTTATATTATACCACATTTATCGAAAAAAGAAAAGCTATTTAGTTAGCGGGCGCTAATCTTTCTGACTGCGCGGAAAGAAGTTGAGGGGCACCCCCCCTTTTTCGCTTTTATAACACAAAAACCGCCCAAAAGGACGGTTTATTGACAGCATATATTACGATATGCTATAATCAAGGCAGCAAACGGTGAATAAAGGTTGTTCCTCCCGAAAGAAGGGAGGTGATCTGCATGACAATTCTGGAAGTCATTGGACTGCTTGATTTGCTCTGCACGGTTATCTTTGGTATCCTCGGATACTTAAAGAAATAACCGCCCTCCGGTAGTTAAAAGAGAGCGGCTTCTTCTCGACTAAAAATCGAACTGAGGAACGACTGCTCTCCCTACAAGAGCCGCCGTTTGTCAGCTATATTATAGCGCGAAGCCCCGGTTTTGTCAAGCGACGAAACCGGGGCTTTGTTTTACAATTCCTAATCAGAACGGAATTATTCTCCCATCACCTGAAAGACAATATCCCGCACGCGGTTGCGAGTATCGCACTCCACAAGGGTCAGATTCTGCCACGGGCCGATGGTGATCTCGCCATTCACGAACGGGATAACGATAAACGGGCTGAGCAGCGCCGCCTTGATATGCGACGAGCCGTTATCATCGTGCCAGGTATCGTGGTGGTGATAGTAAATGACGTTTCCCTGCTCATCGCGGTAGGGCGAAAAGACATCCATCGCCGCCTTGAGGTCATGGTAGACCATGCCCGGCTCAAACTCAAGCGTGGTCAGACCGGCAACACCGCCGGTGGTAAAGCCGGTGATCGTGCCGGACTTCATGCCGGTCTTGCGGCAGGCGTTCTGCACCGCTGCGCGGAAGTCGTCGGTAACGTCGATCATGCCCATGTGGGCCTTGGTTTTATAGGTTTTGGTTTCGGTATAAACAGGCATTTGCGATTCTCCTTTAGAGGCACTCTAAGTAGCGGCCGTACAGCGTTTTGCTGAGGTCGGCGGCGTGACGGAGCAGCGTCTGACGGCTGATATAGCCGCGCGCGTACGCGATCTCCTCCGGACATGCGATGTAGCGGCCGGTCTCATCCTGCACGCGGCGGACAACCTGTGCGGATTCGAGCAGATTCTCGGCGGTACCGGCATCCAGCCAGACGAAATCCCGGTCGAGCTTTTCCACGTGCAGCTGACCGCGCTTCATGTACTCGATATTGACATCCGTAATCTCCAGCTCGCCTCTTGCCGAGGGCTTGAGTCCGCGGGCAATCTCCATAACCGAGTTATCGTAGAAATACAGACCCGGAATGATATAGTTAGACTTCGGATAGCGCGGCTTCTCCTCGATGGAAATAGCACGGCCCTGACCATCAAACTCCACAACGCCGAACGCACGCGGGTCATCGACATAGTAGCCGAATACGCAGGCGCCGGATTTCTGCTGCACAGCACGGTCCAGATAGTCCTGGAAATTGGGGGAATAGAAGATATTATCGCCCAGAACAAGGCAAACCGAGTCATCCCCGATGAACTGCGAGCCGATGAGCAGCGCGTCCGCGATGCCGCGTGCAACCTCCTGCACCTCGTAGGTGATGTTGACGCCGAAGCGGCCGCCGGAACCGAGCAGGCGGTAGAACGGGCCTTCCTCTCCGGGCGGGATGATGATGAGAATATCGCGGATACCGGCCTGCAGGAGCGCAGCCAGCGGATAGTAGATCATCGGTTTATCGTATACCGGCAGCAGCGGTTTGCATACCGGACGTGTCATCGGGTACAGGCGCGAGCCCTTACCGGCGGCAAGAATGATTCCTTTCATTGGCTATTCCTCTATCTATATGGTTTTGTGAGATTAGTATAGCACACTTTGGGCAAATAAGAAAGCAATTTTCTAATAAAGCAGAGAGTGGAGAGCACTTCGCTCTCCACTCCTCACTCTTTCTCAATCGTCAGCACCGAATGATACGGCATCGGCTGATTGAGATACACGTTTACGGTATCTGTATTGCTGTATTCATATTCGTACCGGAAATCCAGTCCGTCGAGATGCGCCTCCTTGACGTTTTTCGTATCCGGTACATCGTATTCCCAGCCGTCGTCAATGATGTCATCCCTCATGTGGTCGGCATACAGCCAGCTCCATTTGGCATACGCGGCCGCAAAGGCGTAATACACCGTCATGCGCTCCTGATAGCCGCACGAGCCGTTCTGCGAATCCGAAACCACCGTCACAGACTGCACATAGCCGTCCGCATCGGTTTCGACCGTCACATCGGATACAGAATCGCCCAGCGAGAAGAAATACCTGCCGCCCATTCCCACGTCGCTATTCCAGCTGCCGTCCGGCCGGACATACGGCGCCAAGCCCTGATTATATTTCAGGCAGTCGTTGCAGTTCTCCACATACTCCGCAAGAGTCAGCTCGCCGCGATTGGGCGGCAGCTTGGCGTACAGGTCAATGCCGTAACCTGCGGCTGTTCGCAGCCCGATCACCAGCAGGTACAGCGCCACGCGATACCAGCGCACCTCCCGCTCGCGGACGATGATGCTGCATCCGTTCTCCAAATCCCACGGCAGCTCCTCTTCTTTGCACGCGCGGTAACACTTGTAATTGTAGTACAAGTCGAAGAACGGCAGCGCATAGCAGTTGCCGTAGCCGAACACGCCCCACAAACGGGCATATGCGGTGCGGATGGACAGCTTTTCTCCGTCCTCATCGCGGACGGACAGCCCGAATATCCACTTGCCGGGCGTTGTGCCCCAGTAATGCAGCAGCACCGGCTCGAACACGAACGTCAGCAGCCAGCCGACATACCCGCACGCGACCGTCCACGCCAGATTCGCCATGAACTGGATAAAATTCTCCGGATTGATGCGGAACACCCACTGCGACAGCATCGACCACAGCAGCCCATACAGTCCGGCATCCACATTGCGGGCAAAGAAGCGCCGCCACGGACAGCCTGCCGGCGGGATGCGGTCTTTCTCGCGCGGGTCGTCTGCGGGCAGTACGATGGACTGGTACCGGTCTACATCCAGCCCGTTCCACTCCGCTCTGTCCTCGCAGATGGCGCGGCACATCGCATACGCCTGTTCGCTCTCGCGGATGTCCCCCTGCAATACGTCGAGCTGGCCTGCCGCCGCCTCGGGCAGCGCTTTCTCGCCGCTCTCGATGGCGCGGATGTCGGGCACGCTCAGGCGCAGCCGCCGCAGCAGCATGATCTTCCGCAGTGTCTGTACATTGTCCTCGGTGTAATCGCGGTAGCCGTTCTCGCCGCGTGTCGGCTTGAGTAAGCCTTCCTTCTCGTAAAACCGGATGTTCGCCCGGGATAATCCCGTCCTGCGCTCTGCTTCCGCTATGTTCATACGATCACCTTCCCTTCTATTAATTACATTATAAGGGGTAAAGTGGGTTTACAGTCAAGTGTTTTCGGGGAAAATGTTAAGAAAAAAGAGTGGATAAAACTCCACTCTTTCTTATTTTAATTCAGCTTAATTCAGCGCTGCGATGGACTCCTCCAGCTTTGCGAGGTGCTCGCGCAGCTTTTCGGCCTTTTCGCGCTCGGCTGCAACAACCTTCTCAGGTGCCTTATCGACAAACTTCGGGTTGTTCAGCTTCTTCATAACAAAGTCGATATCCGCCTCGACCTTGCTCTTTTCCTTGCCGAGACGGGCCCGCTCGGCCTCAAAGTCGATGAGGTCGCCCATCGGCATATAAATCTGTGCGTCGCCGGTGACTACGGATGCCATCTTGGCAGCGTCCGCCGGAACCGCGTCGATGAGTTCAATCTCGGAAGCGTATGCCAGCTTGGGGAAGAAGCCTGCGCCTGCGGAGAACGTATCCTTCTTCTCGGTCAGGATGAGCACCTTGGCCTTCTTGGAGGGCGGTACGTTCATCTCGGCACGGCGGTTGCGGATGGCGCGGACAGCGTCCATCAGGCTCTCCATCTGTGCCTCCTCCGCGGCAAAGTGCAGCTCGTCCTTGTATTCCGGCCATGCGGATACCATAACGGACGGACCCTCATGCGGCAGCGCCTGCCAGATGGTCTCGGTGATGAACGGCATGAACGGGTGCAGCAGCTGCATCGCACCGCTCAGCACATAGCAGAGCACCTTCTGTACGTTCTCGTCGCCGGTCTGCAGACGGGTCTTTGCAATTTCGATATACCAGTCGCAGAAGTTCTCCCAGATGAAGTCGTTCAGCTTGGCAGCCGCCAGACCCAGCTCGTACTGGTCGATGTTGCGGGTAACATCGGCAACCAGTGTGTTGAACTTGCTGATGATCCACTTGTCCTCGATGGTAAGGTCGGCGGGCAGCTGGACTGCCTTGTCCTTGTCGATGGTCAGGTTCATCTGGATAAAGCGGGATGCGTTCCAAATCTTGTTGCAGAAGTTGCGGGACGCCTGTACGCGCTCGTCCGAGAAACGCATATCGTTTCCGGGGCTGTTGCCGGTTGCGAGGGTGAAGCGCAGCGCGTCCGCGCCGTACTGGTCGATAACCTCGAGCGGGTCGATGCCGTTGCCGAGCGACTTGGACATCTTGCGGCCCTGTGCATCGCGCACCAGACCGTGGATATAAACCGTCTCGAACGGGGTTTCGCCCATGTGCTCCACACCGGAGAAGATCATGCGGGCAACCCAGAAGAAGATAATATCATAGCCGGTAACGAGCGTAGAGGTCGGGTAGAAATAGTCAAGCTCCTTGGTCTTGTCCGGCCAGCCGAGCGTGGAGAACGGCCACAGCGCAGAGGAAAACCAGGTGTCGAGAACGTCCTCTTCCTGACGGATGTTCTTGCTGCCGCACTTCGGGCAGGTGCATACATCGGTCTTGGAAACGGTCATCTCACCGCAGTCGTCGCAGTAGAACGCCGGAATGCGGTGACCCCACCACAGCTGACGGGAGATACACCAGTCGTGTACGTTTTCCATCCAGCGCAGGTAGGTCTTGGAGAAACGGTCGGGCACGAACTTGGTCTTGCCCTCGTTTACAACGTCCATAGCGGGCTTGGCGAGCGGCGCCATCTTGACGAACCACTGCGCCGAGGTCATCGGCTCAACGGTGGTGCCGCAGCGGTAGCAGGTGCCGACGTTGTGCTCGTGGTCCTCAATCTTGACCAGATAGCCGCCTTCCTCAAGGTCCTTTACAACCGCCTTGCGGCACTCGTAGCGGTCCATGCCCTCGTACTTGCCGCCGTTTGCGTTGACGGTCGCGTCCTCGTTGAACACGAGAATCTGCTCGAGGTTGTGGCGCTGACCCATCTCGAAGTCGTTCGGGTCGTGGCACGGCGTAACCTTAACACAGCCGGTGCCGAACTCCATATCAACGTACTCGTCACCGAAGATCGGAATCTCGCGGTTCATGATCGGGAGGATGCAGGTCTTGCCGATCAGGTGCTTGTAGCGCTCGTCGTTCGGGTTGACGGCAACGCCGGTATCGCCCATGAAGGTCTCCGGACGGGTGGTCGCAACGACCAGATCGCCCGAGCCGTCCGTCAGCGGATAGCGGATGTGCCACAGCTTGCCCGGCTGGGTTTCGTACTCGACCTCGGCATCGGACAGGGCGGTCGCGCAGTGCGGGCACCAGTTGATGATGCGGTGGCCCTTGTAGATGAGGCCCTTGTTGTACAGGTTTACGAATACCTCGCGGACAGCCTTGGAGCAGCCCTCGTCCATGGTGAAGCGCTCGCGGTCCCAGTCGCAGGAGGTGCCGAGCTTCTTGAGCTGGCTGATAATGCGGTTGCCGAACTTGTCCTTCCACGCCCATACGCGCTTGAGGAACTCCTCACGGCCGAGGTCGTAACGGGTCAGGCCCTCCTCCTTGCGGAGGTTCTCCTCTACCTTGATCTGGGTTGCAATACCGGCGTGATCGGTGCCCGGCATCCACAGCGCCTCGTAGCCCTGCATGCGCTTGGTGCGGATGAGGATATCCTGCAGGGTCTCGTCGAATGCGTGGCCCATGTGCAGCTGGCCGGTAACATTCGGAGGCGGAATAACGATGGTGTACGGTTTCTTGTCCGGATTGACCTCGGCGTGGAAGAAGCCGGAATCGACCCAGAACTTGTACAGCTTGTCCTCGACCGATTTCGGGTCGTAGGTCTTAGGCAGTTCGCTCATTGATCTATCTCCTTCAATTTGATTTACGATATAAATGCGGGATACTTCTGTGCAAACAAAAAAGAGCATACTCATCCCGACAACAGGACGAAGTATGCTCCGTGGTACCACCTGAATTCGCGTAAAGACGCGCACTCGTTGCCCCGTAACGCGGGTTAGACGGAACAGCTTAACAAAAATTCGGCTGTTCTGCTCCAAAGCGACCTTCTTCTTCCCCGCCGAGGTGCTTGCACCGACCGCACCCTCTCTAAACGCGCAAAGGAAAAATACTCCTCTTTTTCATGGCATTTGTGTATTAACTTTAATATTATAGCTGTTAAATTCGGGTTTGTCAAGGGATATCCCTTGTTTTCCGGCACCAACCCTCTGGGGCACGCGAACTGCGCAGGCGGTTCGCTCCTGACGGGCGGCTCCTTTTCAGCACCGGCTGAGCGGGGTGCGCGAACTGCCGCAGGCGGGTTCGCCCCTAACGGGCGGGGAGTTTTTCGCTGAACCTCAGCGGGGGGATTCGCCGTCTGCGGACGGCGGGGACGTTGCGGCGCCCGCCGCGGGGGCAAAAAGGAAGGGACACCTGCGGTTTCCCTTCCTCTTTGAACTCCTACCTTTCCCTTGTTTCCTAATCTGACGCAGATTTCCTATATGTGACCGCTTCGAAAAATAGGAACGGCAGTCGGGTTCCCTCAGCGTGTCTTTCTCCGCCTTTTCGCAGTTCACAGACAGCGTACTGCTACACATACGGGTTAATCAACGCAGGCGCGGCATAGCAGTGCCGCGCAAATCCTTGGCACGTTGTAACGCACGGCACCTGCGAATTAAGCGTTTGGTACAATTTATCTTCGTAGACCCTGTCTATTATAACGTGCTTACGACTTGCGCGGCACGGTTATGCCGCGCCTGCGTAGAGTTAATCTTATGTGTAGCAGTAATCTGCCTGTGAACTGCGAATATTTTGCGAAACAAACGCAACGGTAACCCGACTGCCGTTCCCCTATTTCGCAGCGGTCACATGTAGGCAATCTGCGCCAGACTATCCAAGGGAAAGGGGTGATTCACAAGAGGGTGGAAACCGCAGGTGTCTACCCTCTTGTGCCCCCGCCGGGTAGGCGCACTCCCCGCTGAGGTTCAGCGAAAACCTCCCCGCCCGTCAGGGGCGAACACGCCTGCGGCAGTTCGTGCCCCCCGCTCAGCCGGTGCTGAAAAAACCTGCCGCCCGGATAGGGTGAACCGCCTGCGCGGTTCAAGTCCCCCGGTCAGCCGGTGCAGAGAAACAGACTCCCGCCCGGCAGGAACTTACGAAAGTCTCCGCTTAAACTCCTCATACCCAAACATACGCACAACCTCATCCGTGCCGTCGGCGCGCCGGATGGCGATCAGCGGCAGCGGCATACCGTTAAACGTATTGGTCTTGACCATGGTGTAGAGCGCCATGTCCTCGAACACGACCTGCTCACCGGCGCCGAGCGCCACATCGAACGAATACTCGCCGATGACATCGCCTGCGAGGCAGGAGCGGCCGGTCAGCAGATAGGTGAACGCCTTTTTGCCCGGCTCGCCGCCGCGGTACACCGGCGGACGGTACGGCACCTCGAGCACGTCCGGCATATGGCACGCCGCCGAGGTATCCAGGATCGCAATGTCCTTATGGTTGTGCATCACCTCAAGCACGGTGGCGACCAGATAGCCCGCATTCAGCACAACGGCCTCGCCCGGCTCCAGATAAACCTGCACCTTGTACTTTTTCTGCAGATAATCAATGCAGTGCACCAACGTTTCCACATCGTAATCCGCGCGGGTGATATGGTGGCCGCCGCCGAGGTTGATCCATTTCAGGCCATCCATATACTGACCGAAATTCTGCTCAAATGCAGCGACAGTCCGCACCAGATCGTCCGAATTCTGCTCGCAGAGCGTGTGGAAATGGAAGCCCTCAATGCCGTCGAGCAGCTCCGGCTGAAAATTCTCTATCGTAATGCCGAGGCGCGAATCCGGACCGCACGGGTCGTACATCGCGTGGTCGCTCGGCTGCGTGGAGCACTCCGGATTGAGCCGCAGGCCGCAGCTCTTCCCTGCCGCGCGGGCAAGGCTGCCGTAGGCCTTCCACTGCGTGAACGAGTTGAACACAATGTGGTCGGCGTACTCCAGAAGCTCGCGGAACTCGCCCTCCGCGTAGGCCGGCGCGTAGACATGGGTCTCGCCGCCGAATTCCTCATGACCGAGCCGTGCCTCGTACAGACCGGAGGCCGTTGTGCCCGCCAGATACTCCCGAATCAGCGGGTACACGGAAAACATCGAGAACGCCTTCTGCGCCAGCAGGATCTTCGCGCCGGTGCGTCTGGCAACGTCCCGCAGGACGGCCAGATTCTGCACCAGACGGTTTTCATCGAGCAGGTAGCAGGGCGTAGGAAGCTCAGTAAATTTCATATCAGTCCACCAGTACCGGCTTGTCGTTGATCTGCCACGGCAGACCCCACTTGTTCAGCGCCTCCATGTACGGATCGGGATCAAACTCCTCGACCGTGTACACGCCCGGCTTGTTCCACTTGCCGGTCAGCAGCATCGCCGCGCCGATCATCGCCGGAACGCCGGTGGTGTAGCTGATGGCCTGCGAGCCGACCTCGCGGTAGCACTCCTCGTGGTCGCAGACGTTGTAAATGTAGGCGGTCTTTTCCTTGCCGTCCTTCTTGCCGGTGAAAATGCAGCCGATGTTGGTCTTGCCCTTGGTGCGCGGACCGAGCGTTGCCGGATCGGGCAGCAGCGCCTTGAGGAACTGGATCGGCACGATCTGGTGGCCCTCAAACTCGATCGGGGTGGTGGACAGCATGCCAACGTTCTCAAGGCAGTTCATGTGGGTCAGGTAGGACTGACCGAAGGTCATGAAGAAGCGGATGCGCTGCACGCCCGGAATATTCTTGGCGAGGGACTCGATCTCCTCGTGGTGGAGCAGGTACATGTCCTTGTGGCCGACCTGATCGAAGTCGTACTCGCGCTTGATGCTCATCGCCGGGATTTCAACCCAGTGACCGTTCTCCCAGTACGAGCCGGGCGCGGATACCTCACGCAGATTGATCTCCGGGTTGAAGTTGGTCGCGAACGGATAGCCGTGGTCGCCGCCGTTGCAGTCCAGGATGTCGATGGTGTCGATTTCATCGAACAGGTGCTTCTGTGCGTAAGCGCAGTACGCCTGCGTTACGCCCGGGTCAAAGCCGGAGCCGAGCAGAGCGGTCAGACCGGCCTCCTCAAACTTCTTCTTGTACGCCCACTGCCAGGAGTAGTCAAAGTACGCGGTAAAGCCCTCGTCCTTGCAGCGCTTCTCGTAAATGGCGCGCCACTCCGGATCGTCGGTGTCCTCCGGCTCGTAGTTTGCCGTATCCATGTAGTTTACGCCGCACTTGAGGCACGCATCCATGATGGTCAGGTCCTGATACGGCAGCGCAATGTTCATCACGATGTCCGGCTTGTACTCGTCGATGAGCGCGCACAGCTCGTCCACGTTGTCCGCGTCCACCTTTGCGGTGCGGATCTTGGTTGCGGTCGTACCGTCCAGCTTCTCCTTAATCGCATCGCACTTGCTCTTGGTGCGGGATGCGATCATGATTTCCTCAAAAACGTCGCTGTTCTGGCAGCACTTGTGGATAACTACGCCGGCAACACCGCCGCAGCCGATGATCAATGCTCTTCCCATTGTTAATTCCTCCTCATTTTTAACTGTATATATAATTGAGATTTATTGAATGGTCTTTATTTGTTAAACTGCCGCTTGAGAAGCGAACGGAACTGCGCGGGCGGCAGCCTTTTTCTCTGCACCGGCTGACCGGGGTACTCGAACTGCCGTAGGCGGGTTCGCCCCTAACGGGCAGCAGTTTTTTCGCTGAACCTCAGCGGGGAGTGCGCCTACCCGGCGG
>NZ_JAQCWA010000022.1:0-42461 GCF_027684505.1 Butyricicoccus sp. AF18-9LB | reverse complement strand
TAACCGCAGGGTCGTTGGTTCGAGTCCAACTTGAGGAGCCATTCAGACAATGCTTTGCCGTCACTTTATCGTGACGGCAGGGTAAAGTCGATTCCCTATATGGGCCTTTAGCTCAGTTGGTTAGAGCAACCGGCTCATAACCGGTCGGTCCCGGGTTCAAGTCCCCGAAGGCCCACCAAATTAAGTTAATATGGCCCGGTAGCTCAGTTGGTTAGAGCGCTAGCCTGTCACGCTAGAGGCCGTGGGTTCAAGTCCCATCCGGGTCGCCAAAAAACGGTACCGTAATCGTGCCGTTTTTTCTTTCGCTGCTATAGCTCAGTCGGTAGAGTGCATCCTTGGTAAGGATGAGGTCACCAGTTCAAATCTGGTTAGCAGCTCCATACAAACGTCTGATCATTTGATCAGGCGTTTTTCTTTTACTGCAAAACGCGATCTTTGTCGAGAAATGACGATAGAAAACTATTTTCACCTCTTGCTAGTCGATTTTTGAAATGATAGAATATCTGTAGGGAGATGTCGATATGTCTCTGTATAAATTTTATCGAGCGATAGATGGAGATTTTGAAGCAGCCTGCCGTCGCTTTTACAACGAGAATATGCTACAGAAATTCCTGATCCGATTTTTGGACGAGCCCTGCTGCGCGGAATTGAACGATGCCCTGGGTCGGCACGATCGCGATGCGGCAATCAAAGCGGTACACACGCTGACCGGACAGGCACGCAGCTTTGGCTTTATACGGCTGGAAAAGAAGAGCGCAGCACTGTTGCAAGCGCTGCGCGGCAATCGGGATGAGGAAATCACGGAACTGCGATACGAAGTCACGGCCGAATACATCGGCATTGTGCAGGCAATTCGCTCTCTGGCCTCTGAGCTGGGCATTTTTATGTAAGCTGCGTGTTAAACGCCCAATGCGTCCTCAATCACATCGATCAAATGGATGGGCGACACCTGAAGCGTATTCAGGCGTTCTGTAAAGGCGCGTGCTTCCGGCTCACCGATGAACACATCGGGGACGAAGCAGGTTTGTCCGTGCTGTGGATCGTGAGCACTGATACCGAAAGATATATAAGCTCCGGTCTCAGGCGAATAGTGATTTTTTTTGATTACTTTGTAGACAAACATGATGCTTCCTCCGTCGATATTTGCTGATGTTCCCACTTCATTTGGGAACATGTTTATTTTATCAGAAGAATCACGCGGTTTTTGCTATTCTGTGAAATTGGAACAGAATCTTGTGAAATCGGCAGAACATGTTTAGAAACCGTTAAGAAATTCGACAAAAACTGACGAGAAAGGACTGTCAATAACCATGCTGCGGGTCGCAATTTGTGATGATTCGGCGTTAGAACGGGATATCCTTGCGGATTTTCTCAGTCATTACTGCAATGCACATGCGATTGACTATTCCTGCAAAATGTACGACAGCGGTGAACCGCTCTATTATGAGCTTGGGGACGGCGGATGGTTTGATATTATTCTGCTGGATATTCTGATGGACCCGCCGCTCGGCATTGATGTAGCACGCCGTCTGCGTGAGATCGGATACAAGGGCACGATCGTATTTTGTACCGCTGCGCTGGATTTTGCACCGGACAGCTTTGAAGTCGGTGCATCCGGTTATCTGCTCAAGCCATATACCCCGGAGACGTTCGAGCGAACCATGCACCGCGTACTGTCCGATATCGTCGAGAATACATACGCGATCAAGAATCGTTTGCAGGTGCTACACATTCCGCGCGAAGAGATTATGTATGTGGAAAGCCATAACTCACAGTGCATTCTGCATCAGGCGGGCGAAAAGACATACACAATATATAAAAAACTCAGCGAGATTGAGCAGGAACTGACGGCTCCGTGTTTTCTGCGGTGCCACCAGAGCTTCCTTGTGAATATGAACTACGTCAAAGCTGTGGATAAGGACTTTATCCTTACAAACGACGATGTGGTGCTCATTCGCAAGAAAAATCTGAAGGAATTGCGGCAAGTCTATTTTGATTACTGCAAACAGATTCATAATAGATATTGAGGATAATCTGTATTAGGCAAAGTTAAAACACGGATTATTTGAAAAACGAAAAGCGTCCCATTGGGACGCTTTTCGTTTTTGGGGAAGGAGAAAGAAAACTTCATTTTCCATTCTCAATTCTCCATTTTCAATTATCCCAAAGCTGTATCCAACACCATCATCACCAGAAAACCCGCCATCACACCAAGCGTGCCCGGATGTGAATGCTCGCCGAGATGTGCCTCGGGAATCAGCTCCTCGACCACGACGTACAGCATCGCGCCTGCGGCAGCGGACAGCAGCCACGGCATGAACGGTGTCAGCGCGGACGCGCACAGCACGACAAGCACGCCGAAAATCGGCTCAACGATGCCGGACAGCGAACCGTAAACGAATGAGCGTGCGCGGCTCAGCCCCTCCTGATGGAGCGGAAGCGCGACTGCGGCTCCCTCCGGGAAATTTTGAATGCCGATGCCGATGGCAAGCGCGCCTGCCGCTGCAAACAATCCTGCGTTGCCGGTGTGCTGCGCGGCGCGAGCGAATGACAGACCGACAGCCATGCCTTCCGGAATGTTGTGCAGCGTCACTGCAAGAACAAGCAGCGTGGTTCGCCGAAAGGAGGATGGCAGACCTTCGGCCTGCTCTGCGCCGCTGTGCAGGTGTGGCATTAATCCGTCCAGCGCAAGCATAAGCACCAGACCGAGGATAAAGCCGCCTGCAGCGGGTATCCAGCCCGGCTGGCCGTTCTGCGCGGCCTCGTCAATCGCGGGAATGAGCAGACTCCAGATGGACGCGGCGATCATCACACCGGACGCGAATCCGAGGAAAATCTGCTGCATCAGAGCGCTGGACTGTCGTTTCATAAAGAATACCATGGCGGCGCCGAGCGTGGTCATCAGGAAGGTGAAGCCTGTGCCTGCGGCCGCCCAAAGCAATGTCTGCTGTATCATACGCACCTCTCTTTTTAGTTGGTTAGTTATTGCTAACTATGAGCATAGCACCGAACACACTTTCTGTCAATAGGGGACTTGACAGAAATGATATAATATTAGTATACAATCTTATGAGAATAAAACAGGAGGGTTCCACTATGGCGGTATCCCGTGAAAAAGTGTTATATTTCGAGCCGCAGCCGAGCGAACAGACTGCGGCGCTCAAGACCGTGCTCGTTCGCATGGGCGTGCGGATTCAGAACGTCGAAGCGGTCTCTGCCGGTCAGACTGTCGGCTTTCTGCTGAACCGCAAGGGCTTTGAGCCGACTGACGCGACTGCAGATGCGCCTTCCGCACCGATGATGGTGCTGGACGGCTTTACTGAAAAGAGACTGGACATTCTGCTCCGTGAAATGAAGGCGCATGGTGTTTCTGTGCCGTACAAGGCCATGGTCACCGAGCACAATATCGGCTGGACGCTGAGCGACCTGTTTACCGAGCTGGTGCGCGAGCATGAGGCTATGCACCAATGATCGAGCGCGTACTGAACGATTTCGACGTTGACCAGATCGCAAACTCCGGTCAGTGCTTCCGCTTCCACAGGGTTGGGGATAAGTCGTACGATTTGATTGCGGGCACACACCTGCTGAATATTCAGCAGAACGGCCGGACCGTACGGTTCGACTGCGATGAAGACGAGTTTAACGCCATCTGGCGGCCGTATTTCGATCTGGATACGGACTACGGTCGCTGCAAAGCCGCAGTTGCCAAACGCGACATCTATCTGCAGAACGCCGTTGCATACGGCGGCGGACTGCGTATTCTGCGGCAGGATCTGTGGGAAACTATTCTATGCTTTATCATCTCGCAGCAGAACAATATCGCGCGGATTACCAAGTGTGTCGAAAATTTGTGTTCCCTTTTCGGGGAAACCTGTTATAATAAGAGTGAACAGGTATACAATAGCATTCCCACGGCAGAGCGTCTGGCGGCGTGCACGCCCGAGGACCTTGCGCCGGTGCGCCTCGGCTACCGCGCCAAATACATTTGCGCCGCGGCACGGCAGGTCGCGTCCGGTGAGGTCGATCTGGAAGCTATCCGGCACATGGATTACGCCCGCGCCAAAGCCGAGCTGCTGCGCCTGACCGGTGTCGGCATCAAGGTTGCGGAGTGTATCTGTCTGTTTGCGCTGCATCACATCGACGCATTTCCGGTCGATACGCATATCCGGCAAATGCTGGACACACACTATCCGAAAGGGTTTCCGCTGAAACGATATAAAGGCTTTGCGGGTGTCATGCAGCAGTATGCATTTTATTATGAATTATCACTGAAAGGTTAAGGAGTGTTTAATATGGCAGTAGTAACCATTACGAAGGAAAATTTCGAGAACGAAGTGCTGAAGTCGGACAAGCCGGTCCTGCTGGACTTCTGGGCAACGTGGTGCGGTCCCTGCCGCATGGTTTCACCGATTGTGGACGAGATCGCAAACGAGCGTGACGATATCAAGGTCGGTAAGATCAATGTAGACGAGCAGGGTGAGTTGTCCATGCAGTTCCGCATTGTCTCCATCCCGACCCTGATCGTGATGAAGAACGGCGAGGTTGCCAATAAGGCTGTCGGCGCTATGCCGAAGGAAGAAATCCTGAATCTGCTTGGCTAAAATCAAAACCGAATCAAAAGAGCTGACTCCGTTGGAGCCAGCTCTTTGCTTTGCGTCTAAAAGGTTTGTATTGAGCCGGTTTTCTTTTCTTTCGTGCGACAGCTTTTGTTTACCGTTTTGCGGTTTTGTGCTATACTAAAAATACTACCGCCAATATTGCTGATATAATATAATGGTAAGGTATGATTTGGCAAGAGGATATATGTTTGGAGGAGCTTGCGTGAATCGCATTTCTGATAGTATGTTTCACTCCCGCAGCACTGCATGCAAGAAGCCGTATGGCGCGGTACCGGCAGGGCAGGCGGTCGAGTTTTCTGTTTATCCGCAGCGGGCACAGGGCGCGCTGCATGTTACCCTTTGGATTGAGGAAGACGGCTGTCAGGCCGAATCTCATCCGCTGCACTGGTGCGGCTATCAAGGCTCACATGATCGGTATACGGTAACCTATACGCCGCCGCATCCCGGTCTGTACTGGTATTATTTTTCGGTGGAGCTGGCGGATGGTCTGCACTACTGTGCACGCGGCTACGGCGGTCAGGCGGAGCTGCTCGAGGCGGTCGGCGATAAGTACCAGCTGACCGTGTACGACGGCGAGTACCATACGCCGCGCTGGTTCGGTGAGGGCATCACCTACAACATTTTTCCGGACCGGTTCTGCCGCGACAAGGCGCCCGAGCAGCCGGAGAGTGAAGGCGTGGTCGAGCGTGTGCTGCACCAGAACTGGGACGATATTCCGGTCTATCTGCCGGATGAGCACGGCGAAATCCTCAACAACGACTTTTTCGGCGGCACGCTGCGCGGCGTATACGCCAAGCTGGATTATCTGGAGAGCCTGCACGTTACCACCATTTATTTCAATCCGATCTTTCAGGCGTATTCCAATCACCGCTACGATACCGGCGATTACAAGCGCATCGACCCACTGCTCGGCTGTGAGGAGGACTTCCGGGCGCTGTGCAGCGAGGCCGCCAGACGCGGCATGCGCGTTGTACTGGATGGCGTATTCAATCACACCGGCTATGACAGCCGTTACTTCAACGCTCGCGGTCACTACGACAGCGTAGGCGCGTTCCAGTCCAAGGAATCGCCGTATTTCAGCTGGTTCGACTTTCATAACTGGCCGAACGAGTACGGCTCGTGGTGGGGCATCTACACGCTCCCGCAGGTCAATGAGACCGACGGCAGTTATCAGAATTACATCATCGAGGACGAGGACAGCGTGGTCCGCCACTGGCTGCGGCTGGGCGCGTCCGGCTGGCGGCTGGATGTTGCCGACGAGCTGCCGGACAGCTTCATCCAGAAGCTGAACGCTGCCGCCCGCAGGGAGAAATCCGATGCGTTCATCATCGGTGAGGTGTGGGAGGATGCGTCCAACAAAATCTCGTACTCCGAGCGCCGACGCTATTTCCAGGGCGGCGAACTGGATTCGGTTATGAACTACCCGCTGCGAGACGCTATTTTCGGCTTTTTGAACGGCGGCACGGCCGAGCATTTCGCGGAGAGCATGGAGTGCATCCGCGAAAACTACCCGCGGGACGTGTTCTACAACCTAATGAACGTTGTAGGTACGCATGACACCGCGCGTGCGCTCACCCTTCTCGGCGTAACCGAGAACGAGTGGAAGCTGGACAGAAACGGCCGCGCACACTATCAGCTGCCGCCGGACCGTCTGGAAATCGCCTTGCGCCGCCTGCGGATGGCGGCGGTCATCCAGTTCACCATGCCGGGTTCGCCGACCATTTACTACGGTGATGAGGCAGGTCAGCAGGGCTTCGAGGACCCGTTCAACCGCCGGACCTACCCGTGGGGACACGAAAACCAGGAGCTGCTTGCGTTCTATCGTAAGCTGTGCGAAATCCGTGCCGAGGAACAGACGCTTGCGGACGGCGACCTGCAGTTCAGCGACACGACAGCCGGCGCACTGCTGCGCTATGAGCGCACGAGCGGTGACTCGCGTCTGGTGATTGCGGTCAACCGCGGACACCAGCATGTGGAAACAAAAATTGATGCGCTGTATGCGCTCGACCTGCTCAGCGGCGAGGGCTTCGCGTACGCCGACCCGGACGGTCTGATCGTATCCGTCCCGCCGGAGACCGCCTATATCCTGCGCTGTGTAAATGCAGCCGATTAAGGAGGATTTTCTATGGATATGACAGAAAAACAGCTTTCCAGCGAATATAAGTTCAGAGGCAGGATCATGACCGCTCGTGTGGACGAGGTATCGCTGCCGAACGGCAAGACCGCGCCGCGAGAGGTCTGTGAGCACGTCGGCGGTGTCGGCGTGCTGCCGATCGACAAGGACGGCAACGTTATTCTTGTGCGGCAGTTCCGCTATGCGTTCGATACCGAGCTGCTCGAAATGCCCGCCGGCAAGATGGATCACGGTCCGGAGGACGCCGAGGAATGCGGCATCCGCGAGCTGAAGGAGGAGACCGGCTGTACCGCCGGACGCATCGTGCCGCTCGGCGCAATCTATCCGTCTCCCGGCTTTCTGACCGAGGTGACCTACCTGTTTGCCGCGCTTGACCTGACCGAAGGCGAAATGCAGCCGGATGAGGACGAATTTGTCGAGGTCGTGCGACTGCCGATCGCAGAGGTAGAGAAAATGATCGAGCGGGACGAGATCCGCGATGCAAAAACGGTGGCGGCTATGTATAGAGCAAAGCTGAAAAATCTTTACTAAGATAAGAGTGGAGATTGGAGAGTGCAGAGGAGGAAAGGGTTTGGATAAGAAAAAAATCCTTGTGGTTGAGGACGAAAAGGCCATTTCAGACATTCTGGTATTCAATTTACAGCGTGAGGGCTACGACACACTCGCGGCGTATGACGGCGCGGAAGGTCTGCGCTGCGCGCTTGAGGAAGCGCCCGACCTGATTCTGCTGGACGTGATGCTGCCCGAGATGGACGGCTTCGAGGTCTGCAGGCGGGTGCGCACGGAAAAGGACACACCGATCATCATGCTGACCGCCCGTGAGGAAGAGACCGACAAGGTCATGGGTCTCGAACTGGGTGCAGACGATTATATCACCAAGCCGTTCTCTATGCGTGAGCTGATGGCGCGCGTCAAGGCGAACATGCGCCGTACCTACGCAGGAGAGGACAGGGAAAAGGCGGAAGCGCCGTCCGGCGGCGGTCTGCGTGTATCCAAGGACAACGGCATGGTGTACAAAAACGGCCATCCGCTCGAGCTTTCCGCGCGGGAATTTGATATTCTGTGCTTTCTGTCCGCTGCTCCGGGACGGGTTTTCTCCCGTGAGGAGCTGATGGAGCAGGTCTGGGGCTATGACTACTACGGCGACCTGCGTGCGGTGGACGTGGCGATCCGCCGTCTGCGCGAGAAGATCGAGGATGAACCGGCAAGTCCCAGATACATCATCACAAAAAGAGGCATGGGATATTACTTTGCTGACGGGGAGTAAGCTATGTTCCGTTCACTACACAGAAAACTGGTGCTGATTCTGGTGCTGCTGATCGTATCCGTTATGGCGGTGGTCGGCACGTTTCTGATCAACAGTATCAACACCTTCTATCTGAACAGCTTTTATGAGCAGATGCAGGCGGTGTTCACGACCGACACCATCCGCTCCATGCAGGAGGCGGCTGCCGAACCCGGCACGGATGGTCTGAAAACTATCATAGATGCACACAAGAGCCGACTCGGCATTGACGATTACCGCAACTATGCCATTCTCGACAGTGAGGGCGGCTTCCTGGACGGCTCCAACCCGAATGTATCCGTCACCCGCACGAGCAACGTCATTGCCGCAATGGCAGGAGAGACCGGAACGCGCTCGGCGGTGTCCGACAGCATTATGGACATTGCGGTGCCGCTGGACAAGAACGGCGACGGTGCGGTGGACTACATCGTGTATATCGCGGACAACAAGCGGGAGATTTCCGACCTGTCGTGGCGGTTCTTCCAGATTGTCATGCAGGCGATGATGTTCGGTCTGCTGG
The DNA here is from genome assembly GCF_027684505.1 of Butyricicoccus sp. AF18-9LB. Lineage (NCBI taxonomy): Bacteria > Bacillati > Bacillota > Clostridia > Eubacteriales > Butyricicoccaceae > Butyricicoccus > Butyricicoccus sp. AF18-9LB. Next base: position 33,903 of record NZ_JAQCWA010000022.1, on the reverse strand, counting down.
CGGCTATCCTGCTGTCCTTCCTGCTCAGCAAGACCATCACCACGCCGATTGAGCGCATCACCGAGGGTGCGCGGTCGATCGCGGAAGGCAACTTTGATCAGGACCTCGGTGTGCAGTCGTCGGATGAGATCGGCGAGCTGACCCGTTCGTTCAATTACATGGCGCACCGTTTGAAAAACACGGTTGGCGAGGTGCAGGGCGAGCGCGACAAGCTGAACACGCTGTTCCTGCACATGACCGACGGCGTAGCCGCCTTTACGACCGACGGCACGCTCATCCACATGAATCCGGCAACCGAAAATCTGCTGGGTGTGCGTGTGGAGCAGAAGCTGAGCTTTGATGAGATGTTCGCCGATCTGGACATGCCGGATACGGACGAAACCGTCTCGCGCAGCTTCCTTACGAACGAGATTACGCGATTTGGGCGCGTGCTGTCCGTCACGCTGGCGCCTTACGGCGCACTGGACGGCGAGGGCGGTGTCATCGCGGTCATTCACGATGTCACCGAGCAGCGCCGTCTGGATGACGCACGCCGCGAGTTTGTGGCAAACGTGTCGCACGAGCTGCGCACGCCGCTGACGAATATCCGCTCGTACACTGAAACGCTGCTCGATGCCGCCGGAGAGCTGCCGCTTGACACGGAAAAGCAGTTTCTGGGCGTTATTTCGAGCGAGAGCGAGCGCATGGCGCGTATTGTCACCGATCTGCTGACACTTTCCAAGCTGGATTACGGACGGATGGAGCTGCGTATGACGCGGTTCTCGGTGTCCGATCTGCTGAAAAAGGTGACGAATGCCATGAAGCTGACCGCCGAGGACAGCGGTCACATGATCCTCGTTGAGACCGAGCCGAACCTGCCGCCGATGGTCGGCGACAGGGAACGCATCGAGCAGGTTGTGGTAAATATTCTGTCCAACGCGGTCAAGTACACGCCTTCGGGCGGCAGGATCCGTCTGGCGGCAAAGCGCGCAGGCGCAAACCATGTGCGCATCACAGTTGAGGACAATGGTGTCGGCATTCCGGCGGACGATGTGCCGCGCCTGTTTGAGCGATTCTACCGCGTGGACAAGGCACGCTCGCGTGCCGCAGGCGGCACCGGACTGGGTCTGGCGATCGCCAAGGAGATCGTTGAGCAGCACGAGGGCAAGATCGCTCTGACCAGTGAATACGGCAAGGGCACGACCGTGACGATCACGCTTCCGACCGACCTCAAGCCGCACGGCAGGGAGGATAAGGTATGAGAGGTGCGAAACGCTCAGCGAAGAACACCGCAAAGAATATCTCGCTTTTGGTGCTGTGCGGACTGATGGGCGTGCTGTGCGAGGTCAACTGGCTGATGGGCCTGAACATTGCGCAAATGCCCGCAGACAGCGCACTTCGCCGTCTGCACGACCGCTTTGTAGGCGGTGCGGTGGGCTATGAGATACGGTCCTCCGGTGTTTCGGCGGCAGATCCGGCGCAGATGGCGCTGACTGTTGCCGGCAAGCTGTACGGCGTGCAGTACAATCTGACCGATATCGACGCCGGCATCACGGCAACGCGCTCGCTGTGGTCGCAGGCGCTCACAGGTGAGGGACTGCGGCCGGCTGATGAGAGTGAGCTGTGCACGGCGCTGCGGTCGGGCAGTTGTGCGCTGCTGCGCTACCACGGTGCGATCCCGATGCAGTCTATTGAGGGCTGGCTGGGCGGCTCGTGGAAGGATAACGACCGCCTGCAGGTTGAAACACTGGTGTATGCCGCCGGTGTGCAGCGGCTGTTTGTCCGCATGGCAGACGGCAGGCTGTATGCTGCAAATGCAGCGGTCTCGCAGAATGCACTCGAGGAGGCACAGAAGAATTTCCGCGGTCTGTCGTGCAGCTTTGCGGGAGATGCGTATGCGGTCTATCCGGAAACGCTGCTGTTTGACAGCGAGGCGCTGTCGCTTCCGGTGCTGAAACCGGCGCAGATCAACCTGTTTGCCGCACAGAGCGGCACCGGACTGGAGGATTTGCTCGGTGCATTCGGCTACACGGCCTACACGGATTTTTACAATGAGCAGGACGGAACTGTCCGCGTGTTCCTCGATGATACGAGCACGCTGCGGCTGAATGCGTCCGGTCTGGTGCAGTACGCGTCCACGGACGGCTCGGCAACGGTGAGCGCTTATGACGAAAGCGATATCACGGATGCGGCGGCGCTGGATGCACAACTGGACTGCGCCCGACTGATTCTTGATGCGGCGCAGCGAGCGGGCGATACGGATACGCATGCGTCGCTGTACGCGGTGGAGCGCAGCGAAGATCAAACCACGCTGATTTTTCTGCAGATGTACAGCGGCGTGCCGGTGCTTGGTGACGCGGACTTTGCTACCTTCGTATTCAACGGCAGTGCGCTGCGCACGGCAACGATTCGGCTGCAGAAATTTCAGCCGACCGGCGGCAAACGCACGGTCATGCCCGCAAAACAGGCGACAGCCGGAGCCTCCGGCGCGGAACGCGGTCTGATGGCAGCCTACCGGGCACAGGACGGACAGTATGTACCGAGCCGGTTCTATCTGAAAAATGCGGCAGAGTGACCGCAGAAGGGAGATGAGAGCGCTTGCAATGGGATAAAGTCAAAAATATACTGATCGCAATACTGCTTACAATCAACCTGTTTCTGCTGGGCAATCTGGCGGTACGCGGCTGGCAAAGCCACCGGAGAACGAGTGAGCTTGAGGCCAATCTGCGCACGCTGGTGAGCGCCAGAGGAATGCAGCTGGATACGGCGTTCTCGTTTCCGGAGGACATCACGCTGCCCGAGCTGTCGCTCGACCGCAGCCGCGCAGATGAGGAAAAGATCGCAGCCGCCATGCTGGGCGAACACGCTGAACGCACCGAGCAGGAGGACGGCACGGTGCGCTTTGAGAGCGACAGGGGCACGCTCGAGTGGCAGGCGGACGGCAATGTGCAGGCGGACTATACGCTGACTGAATCTGCGCCGACTTCCGCATCGGAAGCGCTCGAGCAGGCGCGCCGACTGTGCAGCCGGTGGGGCTTTCAGGCCGAGCAGGCCAACTGGACGGCGAATGACATGGCAGTTACGCTGACCGGCTCGGTCGCCGGACTGCCGGTGCACAACCGGCGGCTGACACTGGACTTTTCCGCCGGCGACGGCACAGTGTCGCTCGTCGGACTGTGGAGCCTTGGTACGCCGTATACCACTGCGAACGGCATCAGCATTACCTGCAGCGCAGCGGATGCTCTGCTGCAGTTTGCCGCAGAAAGCGGTGAAACCGGTACGATCGAGTCGATGACGGCCGGTTATCGTATGCAAACCGACAGCAGCCGCCGTATTCGTCTTACACCTACTTGGAAGATTGACACCGAAACAGGCGAATATTTGGTGGATTGTGACAAAAAGACGATTATCGGTGAAGAAAACTGAAAAACTGCTTTTCTTTATCTGAAATTGTGGTAAAATGTATTAGTGAGATTTTACGCGAATGGGTTTAGCCGCTGTCGGAGCTGCCTGCAAAGAGGATCGGCACGGACAGTCATTCGCTGACATAAGATACAGTATTCGGAGAAAAACGCGGAGATTTCCGCGCCAAGGCTTAGTGAGGAGTAGGTAGATTGACAAAGTATGTAATCAACGGCGGCAAGACGCTGAATGGTGAGGTGACCATCTCCGGCGCAAAGAATGCAGCGGTCGCAATCGTTCCGGCGGCTCTGCTGGCAGATGGCCCGGTTCGTCTTGAAAACGTGCCCAAGATCATTGATGTAACGCTGCAGATGGAGATCATGCGTGAGCTGGGCGCGCAGATCCGCCAGATCAACGCCACTACGGTGGAAATCCAGAATACGCAGAACCCGAGTCTCAAGCCGCACGAGCTGGAGCGCAAGCTGCGCGCATCCTACTATCTGCTCGGCGTGCTGCTCGGCAAGTACGGCTTTGCCGAGGTAGCAATGCCCGGCGGCTGCAACTTCGGCGGCGTCCGTCCGATCGACCAGCACATCAAGGGTTTTGAAGCTCTGGGCGCAAAGGTAACGCTGCCCAAGGGCGGTTACATCCGGGTCGAGGCACCCGAGGACGGTCTGCACGGCGCACATATTTATTTTGACGTTGTTACGGTCGGCGCGACCATGAACATCATGCTCGCAGCCGTTCTGGCCAAGGGTCAGACGATTATGGAGAACTGCGCGAAGGAGCCGCACATTGTCGATCTGGCGAACTTCCTGAATGCAATGGGCGCGGATGTTAAGGGCGCCGGCACCGATGTGATCAAGATCCGCGGTGTAGAGAGCCTGCACGGCGGCAGTTATTCCATCATTCCGGATCAGATCGAGGCGGGCACCTTCATGGCAGCCGTTGCAGCCTGCGGCGGTTCGGTTCTGGTGAAGAATGTTATTCCGCGTCATCTGGAGTGCATCACCGCAAAGCTGCGCGAGATGAGCGTTGAGGTCACCGAGTTTGACGATGCGGTGCTCGTTCGCCGCGAGGGCAAGCTGACCAAGACTAACATCAAGACCCTGCCGTACCCGGGCTTCCCGACCGACATGCAGCCGCAGATGACGACGGCGCTGTGTCTGGCAGAGGGCACCAGCATCATCACCGAGGGGATCTGGGGCAGCCGCTACCGCTATACCGAGGAGCTGACCCGCATGGGTGCGAACATTCATGTGGACGGTGCGATCGCGGTTGTTGAGGGTGTCAGGGAGCTGAATGGTGCTCCGGTCCGTGCACACGACCTGCGTGCAGGCGCGGCGATGGTCATCGCCGGTCTGGCAGCCAAGGGTGTTACCGAGGTCGAGCAGGTGCAGAACATCGAGCGCGGCTATGAGACGCTCGTAGAGAAGTTTGTTGCTCTGGGTGCGGATATGTATCGCTCCGAGATTCCGGAAAGCGCCGAGAACAAGTAATTTCTAATTGTAATGAGGAAAAAAGGCGGAGGGAGCATCCTTTCGCCTTTTTTGCAGAATATAAGGCAGATGAGCAGAATGAAAGCAGAGTGTATGGTTCGGCGTGCGTCTGATGCGGACATGGATGCGGTTCTCGCTTTTGCCGCGCAGATTTTCGCGGACGAGCAGGACATTCCGAAGGAGCTGAACTTCATTCCGGCGGATAAGCAGCCGCAGTGGTGGTGCATGGAGCATGACGGCGAACTCGTCGGCACAGCGGCCATCTACCGCGAGGGCGGGCAGTGTCACATGGGCCGTATCACGGTCGCGCGCGGGCTGCGCGGACAGCACAAGGGAACCTTTCTGCTGAAATGTGTGCTGGAAGATGTTTTTGCACAGGATGTGGATAACATTTTCCTCGAAGCGAGAGACGCAACGGTGCACATTCTTACCGGATTCGGCGCAGAGATTGCCGGGGAACCGTTCGCATTCTACTGCGGAAACGTCACACCGATGATTCTAACACGAACTGCCTTTCTGCAGCACACAAACGGATGAAAACAACTGCTGAAGGAGTACCATGGCAGAGCATTATTATTACAGTATCGCCAGCGGTTCGAGCGGCAACTGCGGCTTATATATGGCGGACGGCACCGCGATCCTGATCGATCTCGGTGTGTCGCTGCGCAGGATTACGACTGCGCTGAAGGCACTGTCGCTCACGCTGGAGGATATTTCGGCGGTGGTGCTGACGCATGAGCACATCGATCATGTGAAGGGACTGCCGATGTTTCTTAAAAAAGCGAAGGCGCCGGTGTTTGCTACTCGCGGCACAGCCGAGGCTTTCGAGGAAAAGAATCCGGAGTACGCCGACCGTCTGAACGTATTCGACAGCGGCGAGCGCTTCTGGGTCAGGGATGTGGACGTTGTGCCGTTCCCGACGCCGCATGACGCGGCAGAGAGCACGGGCTACATATTCGAGCACGGCGGCAGCCGGTTCGGCTTTGCCACCGACCTCGGCTTTGTGCCGCGCGATGCGGCCGAGCTTATGCGCGGCTGCGAAATGGTCGTGCTGGAGAGCAACCACGATCCGCATATGCTGCAGGCCGGTCCGTACCCGTATTCGCTCAAGATGCGCGTTGCCGGACCGAGCGGGCACCTGTCCAATCCGGACTGCGCCGTATTTGCAGCGGATCTGGTGAAAAGCGGCACGCGAACGCTTGTGCTGGCGCACCTGAGTGAGAAAAACAACATGCCGGAGCTGGCGCGGCAGCAAACGCTGTCGGCGCTGCGCGGACTGCCCGCGTGCGAGGTGCTCGTTGCGCCGAAGGAGCACATGGAGCATCCGGTATCATTTGGGGAGGAAAGGCTATGCTCTCTGTCCGGCTGATCTGCGTCGGAAAGCTCGGAGAAAAATTCTGGGCAGACGCTGTAAAGGAATATACCAAGCGCCTCGGCGCATATTGTAAATTAGAGATCATCGAGCTGCCCGAGCAGCGTCTGCCGCAGACGCCCTCTGAGGGCGAGATCGCGCAGGCGCTCGAAAAGGAAGCCGCGCTCATCGAGAGCAAGCTGCTGCCCGGCGCGTCTGTGATTGCGATGTGTGTCGAAGGCAAGCCGATGTCCTCTGAGCAGCTGGCGGACTATTTCGGCAAGCTGACCGTATCGGGGACAAGCAAGATCTGCGTACTCATTGGCGGCTCGTGCGGCCTGTCCGAGCGTGTGAAAAAGAAGGCGGCGCTGCGGCTGTCCATGTCACCGATGACGTTTCCGCATCATTTGGCAAGAGTGATGGTGCTCGAGCAGATTTATCGCGCGCTCAATATCGCGGCAGGCGGCAAGTACCACAAGTGAGAAGAGGGACAGCATGACAAAAGAACAGCTCGCGGCGATCGCCGTGGTGCTGCTGCTCGGCGTAGTCTTTTTTGCGCGGCTGTACCGTCGGCAGCAGGAACCGCCGAAAGAGCCGCCAAAGCCGAAACCGCTGCCGAAAACCGGTAAAATGCGCTGTCCGATGTGCGGCGCGGAAGCAAAAGTCACGGGCAAACAGTGGGAGTGTCCGTGGTGCGGTGACTCCGGCTGGCTCAAATAAAGTTTGGGTATAAAAACAACTCGGTTAAATGTGGCTAACATCAAGAAAAACCATTTACTTTATTCATAAGATTTTGTAAAATGTAATATAGATGAGAACGCGGTTATTCGCACGGGACAAATGCGAAGCCGCGATGAGGGAAATTATATTTCAGGAGGGGCGTCCCATGATTATCACGATAACGCTTAACGCTGCACTGGACCGTACGCAGCGTATCGAGCACCCGCTGCAGGTGGGCAAGCTTAATCGCGCGGTGTCCAGTCATCTGGAACCGGGCGGCAAGGGCATCAACGTGTCGCGCGCGATCAAGGCGTTGGGCGGCAGCAGTATTGCGCTTGGCTTCAGTGCAGGCACGAACGGCCGCATTATGAAGGACATGCTGACAGCAGCGGACATTCACCACGATTTTGTTGATATTGCGGGACAGCTCCGTATCAATACACAGATCATTGATGCGCAGGGCGGCCATACCGAGGTAAATGAGCCGGGCAACAAGCTGGATGATTCGGATTTCCTGCGTTTGCTCGACCGCATGGAGAACTATCTGGACGAGGGCAATATCTTCGTTCTGGCGGGTTCTACGCCGCCGGAGTTCCCGCTGAAGAACTACCGTAAGCTGTGCAAGACCATCAAGAAGCACGGCTGCAAGCTGATCATCGACGCACAGGGCGAGCTGCTGCTGGAGGCACTGGGGTGTGAGCCGGACTTTGTAAAGCCGAACATCTTCGAGCTGGCTGAGGCTGTCGGCGACAAGCCGTCCGCCGATCCCGAGGTCGTTGTACATTCCGCACGCAAGATGCTGGATATGGGCGCAAAGGCTGTCTGCGTTTCCATGGGTCAGGAGGGCGCTCTGCTCACCGCAAAGGACGAGCCGGAGTCGCTGTACGTTACCACCAACCCGAAGATCTATGACGAAGGTGCGGTCGGTACCGGCGATGCAATGGTCGGCGCGATTGCAAACGCTATGCACGCGGGCATGAAGTTTGACGAGGTGGCACGCTACGCTGTTGCGATGGGCCGTGCATGTGCCCGTCTGGCCGGCACCGAGATGGCCTCTCTCAAGAAGGTTTACGAGGTGTACGAGACCACACAGGTTTACGTTCTCTGAGCTGTCGCGGAATCACGGTTCCGCCGACAAGCAGGAACGGACCGCAGGCCGTTCCAAAGTCGTCCGAAAGTTCCTGTATAGAAACTTTCTTCCTCTTAAAGTCAAAAAAGAGTGATATATGCTCCCTCTTTTTGGCATTTGCAATGCAAATGCTATTTTATACGCGCTGCCGCGCGGGACGATGAAATCTGGTAGTTAGTTGAGAAATGGAGAGAACAACAGATTGTTGTTCTCTCTTTTACGCTTTTCGCAATTACTTTAAGGAGTTAACAAATATGGATAAAAAACAATTACAGCAGCGCGTCACGGAGCAGCGCCGCCGCGTACGCCGCAGACTGACCATTCGCGGCGTACTGTCGCTTCTGGTCGTGCTGACATTCATCCGCTGTGCGTTCATGCAGCGGTATGAGAATATGTTCGTGTGCGTGCTGTCGCTTGTGCTGCTGGCGATGCCGACGCTGATTGAAAAACAGCTGGCCATCGACATCCCGCCGATGATGGAAGCTATCATCTACTGCTTCATCTATGCCGCCGAGATCCTGGGTGAGATCAATTCGTTCTACACCATCATTCCCGGATGGGACACCATGCTGCACACGATAAACGGATTTCTGGTCGCGGCGGTCGGCTTCTGTCTGGTTGACCTGTTTAACCGAAGCGAACGATTTACCTTCAAGCTGTCGCCGCTGTTCCTGGCTATCGTGGCGTTCTGCTTCTCCATGACGGTCGGCGTGCTGTGGGAATTTTTCGAGTTCACCGCCGATCAGGTGATGCACACGGACATGCAGAAGGACTATGTCGTGCACGAGATCAACACGGTGTCGCTCAACCCGGACGGCCTGAATGTGCCGGTGCATGTGCAGATTGAGTCGGTCAGCGTTAACGGTGAGGACTGGACGGAGCAGCTTGGCGGCTATCTGGATATTGGCCTGATCGACACGATGAAGGATCTGCAGGTCAACTGCATCGGTGCGATCGCGTTTTCCATCATCGGCTTCTTCTACGTCAAGCACCGCGGCAAGGGCAAGCTGGCGGCAGCGCTCATTCCGGTCGTGCTCGATCCCGAAAAAGAAAAAAGTAAAAAAGATGAGCGAAACAGGGAACCAAATGACGAGTGATTCCGTCTAATTCAATACTATCCCCGAAAACGATCTGAAGGAGAGTATGGAAGTATGATGAAAAAACGAATGACCGCAGGTGCGCTTGCGGCTTTGATGGCGGCAACTCTGCCGATTTCCGCGTGCGCGGCTCAGAATTCGGCACCGCAGCCGCAGCTGAATACCGCAGAGCATATGCAGTATATGAACGGCTACACGGACGGCACCTTCCGTCCGGATGCATCCATCACCCGTGCAGAGGCGAGCAAGCTGCTGGCCTCTCTGCTGGTGAACAAGGTCAAGAATGAGGACCATCTGTTTAATGACGTTTCGGTTTCCGCGTGGTATGCGGATGCTGTTCGTCAAATGACCGGTTTCGGTCTGGTGAACGGTTATACGGACGGCACGTTCAAGCCGAACGCTAAGATTACCCGTGCGGAGTTTGTAGCGATTCTGTCGCGCTTCCCGCACACCGACATCGGCACGGACAAGTCGTTCGCTGATGTACCCAAGACCAACTGGGCGTACAATGCGGTGCAGACTGCTCTGGCGCAGGGCTGGATTTCGGCAGGCACGAATTTCCGCCCGAATGCGCCGATTACCCGTGCGGAGACGGTAACTATCCTCAACCGTGTGCTCGGCCGTCAGGCGGATGAGTTTACGATCAATACGAGTGAGGGCATCCGTATTATGCCGGACGTGCCGAACACGCACTGGGCATACTGGGATATGCTTGAGGCAACTACCGACCATAAGTTTAACAAGTCGAGCGGCACCGAACAGTGGACCTCATTCGATAAGGAGACCACCGATTTGACGCCGGGCTGGCATAACATTGGCGGCAAGCTGTTCCATGTCAATGAGGACAAGCAGTTTGACCATGACAAGTTCATCGGCTCGCTCGAGCTTGACCACAACGGCTACTACATCACCGGCTCGACCGAACTGGACGCGCTGCTGGCTTCGGCAGTAAAGAGTGTTGTCAAGGACAGCATGACCCAGCAGCAGAAGCTGCGTGCGGTGTATGATTACGCGAAGAATACGTTCGGTTACCTCGGCATCGGCGCGGCTGACACTTCGAAGAGCGACTGGGCGCTGACCTCCGCGACCGATATGCTTAAGACCCACAAGGGCAACTGCTACTCGTGGGCGGCAGGCTTTACTTATCTCGCCCGTCAGGTCGGCTTTGATGCACAGGCGATTCCGGGCACCGGCGTTTCGCCCAAGGGCAGTGAGTCGGTTCACGCGTGGACCGAGATTACCATCGACGGCACGGCTTACACCTTCGACCCGCAGATCGAAAGCGTGTATAAGAAGCGCTACAACGAGAATTACGACCTGTTCATGAAGAAGTACGGCGAGGCTGTCTGGGGCTATAAAAAGCCGGAGGTGAGCGAGCCGGAGCAGCCGGAGACCGTCAAGGTGGACGAGAAGCTTTCTGCGCTGGTGAGCAAGATTTACGGTGCGCATCCGTTCGGCGGCATGGGCGTTGCTGAGGAGGCGCTCTACAACGGCATGGGTGAGGACGGCATGAGCCGCGGTCTGTTCTGGTACCTTGGCACGGATGATATCAAGTTTGAGGCAGGCGTGGCCTCCGAGTCTATGATTACCTCGCAGGCACATTCCATCGTTGTTCTGCGCTTTGCGGATGAAAAGCAGGCGGCAGACGCGGCGGCTAAACTCAAGACCACGGTTGACCCGCGCAAGTGGATCTGCGTAGGCGTGGATGAGGCCAAGGTTGTCGCTAAGGGCAAGATGGTCTGCGTTGTGATGGACGACGAAAACGGCGATTACTACATCAATAATTTCAAGGCGAATGCCTGAAACTGACCTTGTGAAACTTGTTTGAACTGACACTTTCCCAAAGCCACGATATCGCATACAATAGTCTTACAGACAGAATTACTGGAAAAGAAGGTATGCGATATGACAGGAAAAAACATCAGAAAGCTTGTGCTGGCAGCACTGCTGGCGGCACTGACGGCAGTTGCTACGATGATCATCCGCATTCCAACACCGACACAGGGTTATATTCATCTCGGTGACGGCATGGTGCTGATCTGCGGCATTCTGCTCGGTCCCGGTCTGGGCGCACTGGCAGCCGGTATCGGCTCGATGATGGCAGATCTTATCGGCGGCTACATGGCATGGGTGCCCGGTACGTTTGCCATCAAGGCGCTGACCGCTCTGCTCGGCGGCTGGCTGTACCACCGCATGGCAGGCAAGGGCATGAATACGATTACCCGTGTGGTTCTGTGCGGCATTCCGGCAGAGATCGTCATGGTTCTGGGCTACTTTGTGTACGAGGTCGGCATGGAAGTCGTGATGGGCAGCAGCATGGGCGCTGCGGCAGCCGCGGTTGTTCTCGGCGTGCCGATGAATATCGTGCAGGGCATTGCGGGCATTATCGTTGGTGCGGTGCTGCTTCCGGTGCTCAGTCACGCAAGCGCGGAGATGGGCGAGAAGATTCGCGCATGATAAATGGATAGGAAAAACGGTTCCGGAGACGGAACCGTTTTTTTATGCGAATTTTGATTTGTTATCGTGTGATTCTCTTTGGAACGGCGGGGGGATCTCACCCCGCTGTTTCTACTTGAATTGCACCAATCAACGTCGATGATATAAATGGATTTGACAAACGGTTTCACACCATACGGTTACGCAATTATCCCCAACCTGTGGATAAGGAAAAAGGACAGGAAATTTTCCTGTCCTTTTGGTCTATATGCGGTTACTCTTCCGAAGCAAATACGCCGTAAATCGCGCTTACGAGCTTCTTGAAGATATTCACGATACGCGCGAGAACGCCTTCGTCGGCAGCATCCTGATCCGAGGTGACAGCCTCATCGTCATCGTCGGTCGAAATCTCCTGCGTGCGCAGGATGAACTGCAGACTGCTCGGTGTCGGGTTCATACTGCTTGTGACAGACTGCAGGTCGGCCGAGGAGTCGATATTGAGGATGTTGGTATCGTCCTCAAGGTCGGTCTTAGCGTCGTCGATGGCATTATGAATATCATTGGTCGCGTTCTGCAGCTTATTCGAGCTGTTCGAGCGGGAAGCCTTATCAAGCACATCGAGCAGGCCGTCGAGCGTGGTCTGTGTGCTGGCATCCGCGTCGCTGCGAACCGAACGCAGTATGCTGTTGACCGTGTCGAGCAGCTGGTGGGAGGCGGTGAGCGTTTTGGTGGTGGTGTCGAGCAACTCGGTGCCCTTGTCGATGGAGGACGAGGTGATCGAGGTCAGCTGGTTGAGCGACTTGGTCAGTGCCGGAATCTCGGTCAGCTGCTGGTTGACGCGGTCGAGTGTGGTGTTGGCGAGTTCGGTCAGCTTTTTGCCCTCGGCGGTGAAGTCCTGTCCCAGACCCTTGTAATCGTCGAGAATGTCGCAGATGTCATCCAGATTGTCGAGCACATCACTGGTGGTTCCCAGGAAATTGTTAAGGGAGCCGCTCAGGCTGGACAAATCGCTGCTCACATCCTGCAAAGAATCACCGAGATTAGAGCTGTTATTCTTCATGGTGTCCAGTGTGCCGTTAATACTGTTATAGCGGTCATCGGAAATGAGGCCGTAGCCTTTCAGGTCTTTCAATACATCCTGTACATTACTGATTGCAGACACAACATCGGACGAAATACTGCCGACAGGGTCGCTGAGGTCATCCAAATCGTTGCGCAGTGCCTTGAGGTCTTTCTGCATATCGGAGATATTTTTCTTCAGGCTGTCGATATACAGCCACTCCGAACCCGTCTTATCGTCCAGATCGTCCATCAGGTTTTCAAGGTTGCCCAGCGAGGTCTTGATGTTCTTGAGAAGTGTCTGATACTCAGTGATGTCCGCGCCGGACTCCTCAAGCGTATTGAGAATGCTGTTCGTAGTCGCGTTCAGCTTAACGAGCGTGTCCTTGGTGTTGTTCAGTTCCGGAATCAGCGAATCGCTTTCGCCAGTCAGCTTTTCCAGAGCGGTCAGCGCGGCATCCGTCTTGGGATCAATGGTGCCGCGGTCCTTGATCAGCTGCTGGCGCACGGCGTTGATGCCCGAAATACCGCTCGACATCGTACCCATGCCGTTCTGCATGGACTGCATGGTGTCGAGCATGCTGCTCATGCCGGAGTACAGGCTGTCGCTGGAATTGCTCAGGCGGTCCTTGACGTCCTTCAGGTCGGAGATGATATCCAGCGAGGACAGGGTAGCCGGCGTCATAAACATGAACATACCCATGTTCTCAAAGTTATCCGAGCCGATACGCACGGTAAACGTGCTTTCCTCGCCCGGCATACCCATGAATACGACCAGCTTGTAGGTGCCTACGGACTGAACCTGTGCACCCGGTGCATCAATGGAAAGCGCCTTGCTCATGTCGATACCGGTGCCGCAGACGAGCATCATATTGTTTTTGTAGTAGTCGCTTGCGTAGCTGTTCGGCACCGCGTGAATGGTGATCTCCACCAGACCGTTTGCGCCTGCACAGTCCTCCGCCTTGACCGAAACACCGTTCAGCTTGTAGGAAACATCAAAGTTCCACGGCATCTGGATATTGACCTTGTCGGTCGGGATGCACTCGTAGTAGAAGCGCTGCTTGCTGGTGTCGGACAGCTTCCAGTACACCGAATTGTCCTTGATGACCGGCTCGTCGTAGGTGCTCATGTTGTACACATCTGCGTAGCTGCCGAAATCGGTGAACTCGGTGTGGCCGTTCAGGCTGACACCCTTTACGATGCGCGTATTGGTCGGCGCACCGTAGTAATCCATGTTGATATATACCGATTCGTCGGTTTCTACCGTGGGCGCGGCGGCCTGTGCCGCCTGCGGCAGCGTGAACGCAAGAACAAGCGAGGCTGCGGTCAGTCGGCGCAGCTTATCTGTTTTCATGGTCGTTCTCCTCCGTATTATCGTTCTGGTTGTCATTCTGGCTGTCGTTCGGCTTATTCTTGTCGCTGCCGAGACGCTGGGCCAGCTGTTCAAGCTGCTCCTTGCGCATCTCAATGCGGTTATGGATACGCATACGCAGTTTTTTGCCGATCATGCGCTTGTGTGCGGATTCTTCGGTCTGCTGCTGTTTGGACGGCTCCTGCGTCGGCGGCGTGTAGTTCTGCGGCAGCTTGAAGCCATCGCCGTTCATCAGGTTCTTGAGTTTGAGGCGCAGCTCCTTGTTGCGTGCCTTGCGGTTTTCGCGGATCTGGTTCTGCAGGTTGACGCGCTGCTGGTGCAGCTCGCTCAGGATCGGCAGCTTGATCTTGGTCGCGCGGATCTTGTTCATCTTGGCGTGCTTCTTTTCTGCGTAATCCGACTTGACGATCCAGCGGTCGAACAGCATCAGGCACATCGGCAGGAAGAACAGTACGAGAATGACCGAGATCAGCGCACCGCGGCCGATCAGCTGGCCCAGACCGGAAATCGCTTCGACCGAGGTCATGAAGTACAGGCCGTAGGCAACCGTCATAACGATCAGACCGGAGGTCATAACCGATTCGGCGCTGACCGATACCGCCCGTATTGCGGCTTCCTTTTTATCCCCTTGTGAGCGGGCATCCAGATAGTTGCCGGTCATCAATATTGAATAGTCAACCGTCGCGCCCAGCTGGATACAGCCGACGATGATAAAGCCGAGGTACATGGTTCGCTGACCGTAAATGTACGGCAGAGCGGTGTTGATGAAGATCGCGCATTCAATCGGGATGAGCACGACGATCGGCAGAATCAGTGCCTTGTAGGTGATCGCGATAACGAGTGCTACACCCAGCAGGGAAACGATGTTGACGCGGTTGTAGTCCGGCACAATAATATCCTTAATATCCTGCGTGGACGGCGTTACGCCGACAAGGTAGGTCGTTTCGTTCGGATAATACTTATCAATGATCGCGCGGATGTTGTCCGAGAATTTGAAGGCATCGTCACTTTCACCGGCGGAACGCACGTTGATAATCACGCGTGCCCAGTTTTTCGAGTGCATCAGGCTGGTGATGTTCTCCGGCAGGAAATCCTCGGGAATGCCTTCCGGCAGAACGGACGACAGGCTGAGCGCGTACTTGACGTAGGACAGGTCGTTGATCTCCTCGGTCATCTTTTTCTCGGTGATGTTGCTGTCGGGCGGGACAAGCGCGATCATCATGTTGCTCTTGCCGAACTTGGCATTCATCTGCTGCTCGGCCTCGTAAACCGGTGTACCGGGTGAGTTTGCAACGGCCTCGTTGCCGTAAGAGAAATTCGCCATACCCTGTGCAATGTAGCACGGAATGATGATGATAAGAACCACAAGAAATACGATGCGACGGATTTTGTACGCAAATTCACCGATGCCGCGGCCCTGTTTGGGGATAAACGGACGGTGCTGCGTCTTGGCAATGATGTTCTGCGAACGCAGGATGAGCGCCGGCATGAGCAGCAGCACGGTCAGCAGACTGAGCGCGATGCCCTTTGCCAGTACGAAGCCCATATCCGGGCCGATGCCGAAGTTCATCAGCGCCATGGCGGCAAAGCCGACGATGGTCGTCATGCCGGAAGCGCCGATGGACGAAAAGGCGGTTCGCCAGGCGTTCGCCATCGCCTGTTCGGGTTCTGCACCGGTTGCGCGCTCCTGCGTGAAGGCGTGCAGCAGGAAGATGGAGTAGTCCATCGAGCAGGCCAGCTGCAGCACCGCACCAACGGCGTTGGACAGGAACGAAATCTCGCCGAAGATGATGTTCGTGCCCATGTTGATGAGGATTGCAATGCCGAGCACGGACAGGAACAGCACCGGCTCAAACCACGAGGTGGTCGTGATCGTCAGAATGATGTAAATAATGACGACGGCCAGAGCCATAACACGGGCGACCTCTTTGTTAATGGTCGGGCCGAGGTTGGTATCCGATACAGCGGAGCCTGCTACCAGACCTTTGTCACCGACGATGTTTTCAATCTCATGCACCGCCTTGTGGGTCTGGTTGGACGAGTCCTTGTCGGTGAAGATAACATCCATGTAGGCGGTGTTATCCTTGTAGTAGTCGTCGATATTGTCGTAGTTGATGAATTCGCTCGAGCCGTAGATATTGGTGGCCATATCGCACCACATGACCATGTCCACACCGTCAACGTCCGCGATACGGTCCTTTATGTTTTTGGCTTCGTACAGCGTCACATCCTCGAGCATGACGCGTCCCATGCCGGGATAGGTAAATTCGTCCTCCATGATGTCCAGCGCCTGTGCGGACGGAGACGAATCCGGCAGGTATTTTGTTAAATCGTAGTTGATCCCAACCATTGGCACACAGATTAAACTGAAGATGATCAGTACGATATAGATCTTTTCAATCAGTTTTCGATTGTTAATGATCAGGTCAACAGGGCTATGTCCTTTAAGTTTCACAAAGAAAACACCATCTTTCTCAGAAATAGATATTGTGTAGGATTTCTTTTCGTGTTATAGTATAGTACATAAGGATAACGAACGCAATAATCAAATATGATAAGAGTGGATGATAACGCACAAAAATATTGTATATGTTCGTTAAAATGCGAATTACGGAAATGGAACGGAAAAAGCAATATGAATGGAGTGAAATACCATGGCAGAAGTGGAGGATAAGCGCATCCGACGAACGAAAAAGCTGCTGCGGCAGGCACTGACGCGGCTGATGCAGCAGAAGGACTTCCAGAGCATCACCGTGACCGACGTAGTGCGCGAAGCGGATATCAACCGCGGCACATTTTATGCGCATTATCGGGATGTGTATGACCTGCGCGATAAGATCGAGACAGGGATGATCGAGGATTTCCGCGGGATGATCGCAGCCATCCGTCCGAGTGAGACGGTAACGCTCAAGCTGGTGCTCAGCCGTCTGATGGATTATCTGGAGGAGAATCGTGAGATCGTCACCGCACTCATCAAGGTCAATGCGCCGGATGGTTTCGGCAAAAAGATGATCGGCGTTATCGAGGAATGCCGCATGGAGCTGCTGCCGTACCGCAGTGTCGAGGATGCGTATGCTGCACGCTTCCTTGCGACCGGTGTCATCGGCATGACCGAAAAGTGGATCACTGAGTCGCAGCCTATCCCGAAGACCGAGATGGTCAGCCTGATCACTAAGCTGCTGACACCGCTGACACCGCTGGTGCCGCAGTCGGATGCAGTGCAGAACTGAGTAAATCAGTAGGAATTTAACGGCACGAAAGGGAGTACCCGCAGGCGGGTACTCCCTTTCACTGTATTATCGTTTACGCAGGACAAATTCAGCCAGCCGTTCGGTGGCATCCGGATGGGCAATCTCGCTCATGGTTCTCCGCACGGTCTCCAGCCGCACCGGATTGCAGAACAGCTCGTACACCGCCTCGTCGATCGGGAAGTGCTTGGTAATGAGCGCCGCCATGCCGTTGTTGACCAGAAAATCAACATTGCGCTCCTCGTGACCGGGGATCGGATCGAACAGCAGCATCGGCAGGTTTTTCGCCAGAGCCTCGGACACGGTAAGACCGCCCGGCTTGGATACAATGCAGTCGGACGCGCTCATCATCACCTCTACGTTGTGTACAAAGCCGTAGGGATAGATCTTGCAGCTGCCCTGATAGTGTGAGGCAAACTGCTCTACATGGTAGAGCATCTTTTTGTTGTTGCCGCATACCACAAGAAACTGGAACGGCGTACCGATCTGCGACAGGCTTTCGATGTTCTTCACATGGTCGGCGTGGCCCATGCTGCCGCCCATCAGCAGGATGGTTTTCTTATTCGGGTCAATGCCGAGCTGTGCCGCCGCGTCCTCGCGGGACAGCTTTTCGTTGAATTTCGGGTGCACCGGAATGCCGAACGGCAGGATGCGGTCCTCCGGAAGGCCGCGCTGCACACAGCGGTAGGTGAGCAGTTCACTCGCAGTGACGATGTACTGCACGCGCGGCACATCCTCCCAGTATGGGTGGAGCGTGTAGTCGGTAACAATGCCGATGGTCTCGATATCGGCGAGTTTTTTGCGTTTTTTCAGTTCATCGACCATCTGTGCGGCAAAAACGTGCGTACAGATGATAACATCGGGCACATGGTTCGCAATGACCTTGGCAAACTTGGACGCACCGAGTGCGTTGATGATATTGATAATGCTCGGCGCAGAGTTAAAATAGCTTGCGCCGTTGTTCTCGGCCAGCTGGTAGACCAGACGGTACAGCGTCTGCATGTGCTTGGAGGAGAACAGATAGCCCTTGTCGATGGTGGTTTTGATCAGGTTGCTGATATAGGCGTAAACATCCAGTGTGTGAACTTCCGCGCCCTTGGATTCCAGCATGTCGCCGATGGCCTTTGCGGTGGCATGGTGGCCGAATCCGGCGGTGACGGATAAAATCAGTACTCTCATACAATGCCTCTCCTTATATTGCGGCGTTTGTGCTGACCAGACCGGACAGCACGCCTAAAGATATTTTATCGTAAACATGTGAAAAAATCAAACTACACTTTAGTTAAATGTATGCGGATAAGCGATATGCAGCGGTATTTCCGGTATCATATATTCCTTTTTTTCAGGTCCGGCAGGAGTTTTTCTCGGTTAGCTATTTTATTCCGGGCGATTTTGTACTATAATAAATCTGATAAACAAAAATACAGGAGGCTTAGGGAAATGGCTCTGTCTATTAAGCCCTACATTGAAAATAAGGAACGCATCCACCTGATCGGCATCGGCGGCGTATCCATGAATTCGCTTGGCGAGCTGCTGCTCAGCCGCGGTGTGCCGATTTCCGGCTCCGACCGTCTGCGTACGGATGTTACCGCACGGTTGGAGGCTCTGGGTGCAAAGATTACCTACGAGCACAAGCCGGAGAACGTCGAGGGTGCGTCGCTCATCGTGCGCACCGCTGCTGTGCATGACGAAAATCCGGAGATTGTCCGCGCCCATGAGCTGGGCATTCCGGTCATGGAGCGTGCCGAGGCATGGGGACACCTCATGCGCGATTATGACAACGTGGTTTGTCTGGCAGGCACGCACGGCAAGACAACTTCCACCTCGATGATGACGCTCATGACCATGGAAGCGCAGATGGACCCGACCGTTATGGTCGGCAGCAACCTGCCTGCCATCGGCGGTACGCTCCGTATCGGCGGCAAGGGCTGTTTTGTGGCTGAAAGCTGCGAATACTGCAATTCGTTCCTGCGCTTTGCACCGACCGTTGCGGTTATCCTCAATGTGGAGGAGGATCATCTCGATTTCTTCAAGGATATCAACGATATCATCCACTCGTTCCATGAGTTTGCCGAGCTGACCCCGATGAACGGTCTTGTTGTCGTCAACGGCGATGACCCGCATGCAATGCGCAGTGTGGCAGGCATCAACCGCAAGGTCCGTACCTTCGGCACGAGCGCAACCTCGGACGTTTACCCGACTGACGTGCGCGATGAGAACGGCTACTACCGCTTTACCGTTATGGTAGAGGGGAAGGAGTACGCTAAGGTGGCGCTGTCCGTTCCGGGCCGTCATAACATGCTGAACGCTCTGGCGTGCTGCGCCGCTGCCGAGTTTCTCGGTGTGCCGGGTGACGCTGCCGAGTGCGGTCTGAACAAGTTCACCGGTTCGTCCCGCCGTTTCCAGTTGGTCGGCAAAATGCCGAACGGCGCAACCGTCGTAGACGATTACGCGCATCATCCGAGCGAGATGAAGGCCACGCTGAACACCGCGAAGGAAATGCACTTCGACCGTATCCTGTGTGCATTCCAGCCGCACACCTATACCCGCACCAAGGCGCTGTTCCACGAGTTTGTGGACGCGCTCAAGCTGTGCGATCAGGCGGTTCTTGCTCCGATCTATGCCGCCCGCGAGAAGAATACCATCGGCATTTATTCCTCGGATATCGCCAGGGAGGTGCCGGGCGCGGTATCGTTTGACAGCTTTGACGAGATTGCAGATTATCTCCGTAAGGAGGCAGGCCCGAATGATCTGGTGCTCACCATGGGCGCCGGCAATATCAATGAAGTCGGACCGATGCTGATCAAGAATAAGTAAAGAGATAACGAGAAAACCCGCTTTCGAGCGGGTTTTCTTTTGTCAAAATAGATACGGTGTGCCGAGTCGTACCCGGGGCACCTTCTCTTGCCCTTCGGGCAATTCACCTTGTGCCCCTGCCAGGCAGGCAAGGCGCGTTCGCTTTGAAGCGAAAACCAATCAAATTTACAGAATGAAAAAATTTTTGAATCCTACTTGACAAAAACGCATAAATGGTTCATACTACAGATATAGAGAATTGTACAATTTGTATAATTCCGGTTGGTAAGGAGGGTGCGTTATGAATAACAACTTGATTATTACTATTGGTCGTGAATATGGTACCGGTGGTCGTGAGATCGGTCAGAAGCTGGCGCTCCGTCTGGGCGTTCCGTTCTATGACCGGGAACTTATTACCCGTGCGGCTAAAAAGACCGGATTTGACGAAAAACTGTTTGAGCAGCTCGACAAGCGTGCCACCAATAGCTTCCTGTACTCGCTGACGATGTTCGGTTCGGTTGGTCTGAACGGCATGAGCCTGACCGATCAGCTGTATCTGGCTCAGTCCAATATCATCCGCGAGATGGCAGAGGATTCCTCGTGTGTTATCGTTGGCCGCTGTGCAGACCATGTACTGCGTGACTTCCCGAATAAGTTCGATTTCTTCATCCATGGCTCGATTGAGGACCGTGTAAAGCGTGTTCAGACCTGCGGTGATTACGTCATCGAGGGCAAGACGCCCGAGGCTGCTCTCGAGAAGATGGATAAGCAGCGTTCTACCTATTACAATTACTATACCGGCAAGGTATGGGGCAAGTGCGACCATTACGACCTCTGCATTAACGCAGGCCGTCTGGGCGTTGAATATTCCACCGATATTATTCTGGAGTACATCAATCGCCTGAAGAAGTAACTGCTGTATAGGGAAAAGAGAAAAGAGAGAGTGCGGAAAGGTCGTCCCTTGCGGACGGCCTTTCGCATTTTTACAGATAAAAGGATAGGAGAAAAACGATGAAAATACGAAGAATTATTGCTGTATTCGCAGCGGTTTTTGTGCCGTTTCTGCTATTTCGTGTGGGATCAGGATTGACCGAGCAGCAGAATGTCACACTGCGCGATTATACGGTTTCCGAGGACGGGAAAACACTGACACTCCATGCAGCTGTCTTTCCGCCGATTGAGGATATCCGGAATTATAAGGACGAGCCGAAGAACGGCGAACATTATCTCACGTTTTACAACGCATTCGGCAGTGCAAACACGATGAGTGCGGGATATACCGTTGTCCTGCCGATTGAGGATATGGATAAGGCGGTTTATTTTAATGATGCCGACGGCTTCCATCTGGTTCTGCAGAAGAATGAGCTGACCGGTGAGTGGGTACGACCGTAAATTTCCGCAGAATAGGGAACCAAACCGCCCCGATTTCGTCTAACCGAACAAAGGAGGAATCGCTATGAAAAGATTGCTTGCAGGAACACTTGCGGCGGCGCTGGCTTTCGGTCTGGCGGGTTGCGTCAGCGATGAAGAATGTGCTGAAAAGCCGGTCATCTACCTATATCCCGAACAGGAAACAGCGGTTTCGGTGTCGCTCAATTATGACGGCACGCTGACCGCGACCTATCCGGCGTATGAGAACGGCTGGCACATCACCGCCGAACCGGACGGCACGCTGTACGATGAAACCGGCGCGGAATACTCCTATCTGTTCTGGGAGGGTGAGAACAAGACCGACTACGACTTCTCCACCGGCTTCTGCGTCGCGGGAGCGGACACGGCAGACTTCCTCCGCGAAACACTGGCTGAGATCGGCCTTACCCCGAAGGAGTACAACGAATTTATCGTGTACTGGCTGCCGAAAATGCAGGAAAACCCGTACAATCTCATCTCGTTCCAGTCGGAACGCTACACCGACACCGCAAAGCTGGATATCGACCCGGAACCGGACAGTGTGCTCCGCGTATTCATGGCGTGGAAGCCACTGCACAGGGCGCAGACCATCGAGCCGCAGACGTTCACGCCGTTTGCAAGAGACGGCTTCACCGTGGTAGAATGGGGCGGCTGCGAGGTGAAATAAGAAAAGAAAAACACCCGTCATTGACGGGTGTTTTTGCAGTTTACGAAACTCTGCTAGTGCGCATCGTGCCGCTGACCGGACGCCAGATCAGCAGAGACAGCGCATAGTCGATCATCGAATGAATGAACGAGCCGAGCAGCACCAGACCGAGCAGAATGCGAACGGTTTCCGCGCCGGACAGGCCCTGACCGAAGTAAACCGGTACGCAGACTAGGGTTTCCAGTGCCGCGTGGATGATGCTGAGTACCGCACCAAGACCAAACAGCTTTGCGTTGCGGTTTTCAACCTGCTGACGGAAGTCAATCAGCTCCGGGTGCTTCTGCAGATAGTATGCACCGAGCGCAACCCAGACAACGTGGGTCAGCGCACGCAGGACGACCGGCATGGTGAAGCCGCCGACCAGAAAGCCAAGCGTCGTGCCGACTGAAACGGCCACGCCGACAGCCGGAGAAATGAACATCGCCAGAAAAATAGCAACGTGGCTTGCCAGCGTGAAGCTCATCGGGTCGAGTCGAATCTTTACAGGAGAAAAAATCGGGATGATGATGCCGATCGCACACAGTACGCCGGCCAGCGCCAAATGATACAAACTTTTACTCTTAACCATGGGAACAGGTCCTTTCCAATATTTGAGTTGTGAACAGATAGAAGTATACAACATAAAACAACACATGTCAAGACACCTTGTTCACAAAAAGTTTGGTTGCCTGTAAAAACAGGTTATGCTATAGTAATGGCAGACAAGCAGTAAGGTCAGAAAGGAAGACAGGCATGATCTCGATCGACCGATTTGAAGAAATATTATCCGATCTCGCGGAGGAGATTCCGCAGTCGTTTTACGAGGAACTGAACGGTGGTATCGTCGTGGAACCCGGGTATCTTCTGCACCCGGAGGACCGCAACGGCACCCTGTATGTGATGGGGCAGTACCGCATTGATCCGGCGATGGGCAAATATATTGTAATGTACTACGGCTCGTTCAAGCGGGCGTACCGCCATTTGGATGAGGATGAGCTGACCGAAGAAATGCGAAAAGTTCTGCGGCATGAATTCCGTCATCACGTCGAGGGACGCGCCGGTGTGCGTGATCTGGAGGTATGGGACGCGGAGCAGATCGCCATGTATAAGGAACAGCAGGCAGAAAACGAGTAAAAGAAAACCACCCGAACGAAATCTATCGTTCGGGTGGTTGCGGCTGTCGCGAAACTACAGTTTCGCCGACAAGCAGGAACGGACCGCAGACCGTTCCAAAGTCGTCCGAAAGTTCCTCCCGATGGTCGAAACTCTCTTCCTCCAGAAGTGTAAAAAGCCAGATACATGCTCCGGCTTTTTTACGAATTTGCACAGCAAATTCTATTTCATGCGCGCTGCCGCGCGGCAGCGTCAGCATCGCGAAAACGGACTTTATTGATGGACTGAACCACCCGAACGAAATCTATCGTTCGGGTGGTTTTTAGTTATCCTCGAGCAGCAGAAAGCCTTTGTCCTTGAGTCCCTGAATTACGCGTTCGAGCGTTTTCTCATCCGTAGCGCGGATGGTGTGCAGGTGGATGCCGCCGGTCAGGTTGGACAGCGGCCGGGAACCGGACTGCTGAATCTTCTCGTTAAACGCGTCGGCGTCATACCGCGAGAAAATATGCAGCGGTGCACAGATCTGACCGTATACAGCGTGCTCGACCGTCACATCAATCACGGCTCCGCCGAGATCGACGACCGTGTATAGCTCCTCAAGCATGCGGCTGTTGTCGTGGTGGCTGACAATGTGCCGCTCCGCACAGGCCGGCGCCGAGGTGTTCTCCAGAATATATCCGCGCGGCGTAGCGAGCACGGCCAATCCGCCTGCACGTAGGAGCGCAACATCGCCTACAATAATCTGGCGGCTGACACCGCATTGCGTGGCCAGCGCGGTCGCCGATAACGGCCCATTCGCCTGTGCAAGCAGGTGGGTGATTTTAGTGCGTCGTTCCGCAGCGTTCATGGTTAGTCACTCCTTACATCCTTATATGATAGCAAAAGTTGACGGAGTATGCAAGTGTCAAGATGGGAGAGATTACGCAAGGTAGGAGTTAGGCGTGAGGAGGTAGGAGTTTTGTAATGATTGGGCGTTGCGTGGGCGGCCACTGGCCGCCCCTGCGGTTAGGCAATGTGCAGATGGTTGAAAAACGGTGCGCCGAGGTCGCACCCCAGGGCACCTTCTCTTGCCCTTCGGGCAATTCACCTTGCCGCACCCTACGGTAAAATTGGTTAATAATTGTAATTCGTAGGTGCCGTCTGCAGTCCCTACAGACGAACGAGTTGTGCGGTGCGGGTATCCCACAGAGGACCTTCTCTTGACCTTCGGGCAATTCACCCTGTGTCGCGCCTGCGGAGAGTAGCCGATATGTGTAGCAGTAAGGTATCTGTGAACTGCGAATATTTTACGAAACAAACGCAAGAGTAACCCGACTGCCGTTCCCCTTTTCGAAGCGGTCGCCGGTCTCTGGTATGCGCCAGACTAACAAACAAAAGGAAACTGGAGTCCCAAGAGGATAGAAACCTTGGTGTCTATCCTTTTGGAACCCCAGCTAAGGGTTAGCACCTATTCCTAATTCGTTAGGCAAACAGCGCAAATAAAAATTATCTGCGCTGCACAATCTCATGCGGTCTCCCGCCCTCATACAGCTGCTGTCGAATCGCGGCAAACATCCGCTCTGCCATATCCAGATACCGGCGGACCTCCAGCTCATCAATCTCAAACGGCAGGTCGGTTGGATACCGCGTCTCAATATATAAATCGTTGAGCGCCGCACTCTCGTCCAGATATTCGGAGAACGCCTTCGAGTCCAGCTGGATCGCCTGACGGCACAGGTACGTCAGGTTGTGTCCGTCAAAATGCCGTCCGGTGCGGAACAGCAGATAGCCTTTCAGCGCCTTTTCAATCGCCTGCTGGCAGTGGAACGCGATGTTGTAATGATCGCCGCCGTAGGTCAGCAGCAGACGTGCGGCCTGCAGGTCGCACAGCGCCTTGTCCAGCCATTTGTAGTAAAAACAACTGTCGGATGCACCTTTACGCCGTCTGGTCATAAATCACCTTGCCTTTCCGGGCGATCCATGCGGCATACGAGGTACTGTCCGTGCAAAGCTCCGCCCATTCCTCGGTGGTGTAAACGCTCAGACTGACGGGTACGGAAACCGTAATCGCCAGGTGCAGGTGTGTGCGCAGTGTGCGGCAGTTGGCGCTCTCCGGCACGATAATGCAAAGGCTGAATGCCTTGAGCTTGTCGGTTGCCATCGTACGCTTTTCCGCATACAGGATGATTTTGACCGGCTGGCACGCGCCCAAAATATCGCATACAGCCTGCTCGATCGCTTGCGTCATACCAATCCCTCCTTCGGGTCGGGCAGCGGCGAAAGCGTGGCAAGCGCCTCGAAGCGGGTTCTGCCATCGGCTTCACCGCGAATGTAACGTGCGCTGTCCGCCGTGCCGGTCAGCAGCGAAAGCGATTCGCCGCAGGCGGTTTCGGCGGTGTAGTTGACCTGCAGCTCGGAGACAAAACCCGGCTGCTTGTACAGGTCGAGCGCGTCCGAGATCAGCTCGACTGCACGCACGTTGTTGACATGATTGTTGACATCCAGATCCGAATAACGGACCTCGTGAACATGATGCAGGCGCACGTTGTCACACGACAGCTTGGGCAGCGGCGCAAACAGCTCTCCGCGGGAGGTGTGCAGGTACTGCTCGGCTTCGGGAAATGCGCTCGGACGCACAATGCGGTGAGTCTCCGGGTCGAGCGTTACCCACATGGACTGTGCGTCACCAACCGGCTTGTTATCCACAAAGAACGAGAAACTGCGGTACCAGCTTGCACCTTTAATGCCCGGACACCACGTTTCGCACCGCAGCCGCTCATACGGCAGCAGCGGACGCGTCAGCCGCGCTTTCATGCGCGAGAGCACCCACACGATCCGCAGATCGAGCGGACCGATGTGCAGCGCTTCTGCGTGGACGGTCGCCGCGTCCTGCATGATATTCCACAGGAAGGACGGCCTGGCAATGCCGCGGTTGTCAATGTGGCTGTAATTCACCTCATATTCACGGGTGAGTAGATCGACCATGGGAATGCACCTCCGAAAAATGTGCGGTTAGCGGAACAGGGAAACGATAAAGCGGGAAAGCATATCCAGCAGGGTAGCCTGCTGCTGTGCTTCCTCCTGGGTGATAGTGCCGGAATTGTCGGTATCCGGCTTGGTGACCGGCTTATCCGCCGCGTAGTGCGCGGTCAGGAAGGCCGGACAGCCGTCGATGGACTCAAGGGAGGC
Organism: Butyricicoccus sp. AF18-9LB; assembly: GCF_027684505.1. Lineage (NCBI taxonomy): Bacteria > Bacillati > Bacillota > Clostridia > Eubacteriales > Butyricicoccaceae > Butyricicoccus > Butyricicoccus sp. AF18-9LB. The sequence goes on along the minus strand of NZ_JAQCWA010000022.1, from coordinate 7,439 downwards.
ATAGCTGAAAAATACCTCGCCCTGAATATCTATGCTGTCATCGAGCAGAGTAAGCTGACGCTCGATTTCATCCGTGCCGTACCAGGTATCACCGGGCTGCGCTTCTGCCGAGCGGTATGCGCCGATGCCGATGTACAGCGCCACATCGCTGGTGGAAACCGCCTTCTGCCACCACTTGACAAGCGTCTGGAAGTCAGCAGGCTCAAAGCCGATCGACCAGTACAGCTGCGGACAGATATAGTCTACTGTGCCGGCGTTGATCCACTGCAGGGAATCGCAGTACAGTTCGCTGAACGAGGACTGCCCCTGCGTGTTGCTGCCCTTGGAGTTTGCGCTCTTGTTTTCCCAGATACCGGCGGGACTGACACCGAACGAGAGGTTCTTATCCAGCGTATGCAGTGTCTCATTCAGAGCAGCGATGAGTGTGTTGACGTTGTCGCGTCTCCAGTCGCCGATCTTGCTGAAATCCTGACCGTAGCGCTCATAAGTCGCCTCATCGGCAAAATCCGTACCCGGATAGAAATAGTCGTCCAGATGAATGCCGTCCACATCGTAATTCTTGACGATCTCAGCCGCACCGTCTACGACAAGCTGCTGCACTGCCGGAATACCGGGATCGAAGTAGTAGTTATCGTTGTACTTGACTACCCACTCCGGGTGCTGCTTGGCCGGACTGGAATCCGGGATTGCGTTCCATTCGGCTTCGCCGTCAATCGTAATGCGGTATGGGTTGATCCATGCGTGCAGCTGCAGACCGCGCTCATGCGCTGCGGTTACCCAGTAGCCGAGGACGTCAAAGCTGCCATCCGGTGCCTGACCGGCCGTGCCGCTGACGTAGCGGCTCCACGGAAACAGCTCGGACGGATACAGCGCATCGGCGGAAGGCCGAACCTGAAGGAATACCGTGTTCAGGCCCATTGCGGCAATATTGTCCAGCTCGGTATCGGCCTCGGCCTTGAGCTGGTCGGCGGTCATGCCCTGCTCGGAGGGAAAATCAATATTATGTACGGACGCGACCCAGACACCGTGCATATTGTCCTTTGCGGGCTGAGCGGCGTAAGCGCCCGGTATCATCAGCATGGTCAGTACCAGCACGATGGATAGAATGCGTTTTTTCAGCATGAAGAATCTCCTTTTATCCGGAAGCTGCTTTCATAACCATTGCATACCCTGCTTGTGAAAGCAACTTCGCCAATTTGTTACCCTATATTATACCACAACCGATCGGGAAATTTAAGTACATAATGTGAATTCTGGCAGACAGGTGCGTTGACAGAAAAGGTTTTTCATTGTATGCTGAAATACAGACAGGGCAATACCGAATAATTGAACAAGAGCGATTTGTGAGTAAATTTTGCGTACTGACAAGACGCGGTTTCTTGCAATACTTGCCGTATTGCAAGAAATCTCGGCAGCGCGGACGGAACTCGCGCAAGGAACCGAAGCCAAAATCAGAACACAAAATTTTCGCAAAGCGCCGCGGCAGCGCGACCGGAGCCTGCGCAAGAAGCCGCGGCTTTAATTATGTGGTGCTGCCATAGAGTAAGAAGGAGAGCAAATCCATGCAGAAAAAGGTTTTAGCGCTGCACGATCTGTCGGGTTTCGGACGTTCGTCGCTTGTGCCGATCATTGCAGCGATTTCGGCGGCAGGACACCAGTGCGTGCCGCTGCCGACCGCATATTTTTCCACGCACATGGCCATTCCCGGCTGGGAAACGGTCGATCTGACCGGTGTTATGCCGCGTGTCATCGACCAGTACGACCGGTTAGGGTTACGGTTTGAGTCGGTGTACGCGGGCTTTCTCGGCTCGGCAGATCAGATCGACTGCGTGCGGGATGCCGTACTGCGGCTGAAATCCGAAAACGGTACGGCGTTCATCGACCCGGTGATGGGCGACAACGGTGAGGTCTACGCCACCTATACACCCGAAATGTGCACGCGTATGCGCGAGTTGTGCGAAATTGCGGATATCATCACGCCGAATACGACCGAAGCGGCTATCCTGCTCGACCGCGACCCGGCCTCCGCACCGCAGAACGAAACGGAAGCACAGGAGTGGCTGCATGCACTTCACAGCCGCTACGGCGCACAGGTTGTGCTGACCGGTCTGGATTACGAGCCGGGGAAGGTCGGTTCCGGCTGTTTGTCTGCGGACGGCGGCACCATCAGCCTGCACGAGAGGATCGCGCAGTATTATCCCGGCACCGGAGACCTGTTTGCGGCGGTCGTGCTCGGCGCGCTGCTGAACGGCAGGGGGCTTGCCGATGCCTGTGCACTTGCCGGCGAGTTCGTCAAGGACTGCATCGCCTACACTGCCGCGCAGCATACCGACCCTATGCATGGCGTGCAATTTGAGAAGCTGCTGCCGCGCCTTTTTTCTTGCCACGAGAACCGGACTGAGGTATAATATAGATAGATTCTCAGATATTCCTCGATAGGGGTGCGCTGTAAGAAAGGTGGTTTTTGTATGAAGCAGTCGATCCGCATCACCTCCCGTGTGAACAAACGGCTTTACGCGGACGCGATACCGGGGCATTTTGCCACGAATCATTCGCACATCAACTACTATATTGATATGTCCGAGATCAAGCACAGCATGGCAATGTCCAGAGAAGCCGCACGCAGCATTGCATACCAGTTCTCGTCCACCAGCATTGATACACTGCTGTGCATGGAAGGCACGGAGTACATCGGCGCGTATCTCGCCGGTGAGCTGTCGAGCGTGGGCATGGGCAATGTCAACAGCGGCAAGGATATTTACCTTGTCGAGCCGGACAGCAACGTCAACGGTCAGTTTGTGTTCTCGGATAACCTGCGCCATATGATCGAGCACCGTAATGTGCTTGTGCTGGTCAATTCCGCATCCACCGGTCAGACCTTCTCGCAGGCGAAGGAGTGCGTTGAGTATTACGGCGGCCGCGTTTCCGGCTTTGCGGCGTTGTTCTCCAATATCAGCGAGCTGAGCGGAAAAAAGGTTGTCAGCCTGTTCTCCGGCGCGGATTTCCCGCATTACCAGAACTTTGTGCGCGGCAAAGCCTGCCCGGACTGTGCCGCAGGCACTCCACTGGATGCAATCGTCACCCCGAGAGGGTACAATAAGCTGTAACGAGCAAGAGGAAAGCGTGTGCTTTCCTCTTTTTTCGTGTGCAGAGATTCCACAAGGTAGGAGTTAGGAGTTGACGAATAGGTGAAATTCGTAGGTGCCGTCCGTAACAACGCGCAAACGAGTTGCGCGACGCTGTCATCCTCCAAGGGACTCTCTCTTGCCCTTCGGGCAATTCACCTTGTTGTCGCGTCTGCAGAGATGAAATGGTATGTGTAGCAGTATGGAATCTGACACTGCGAATAGGTAGAGAAATGGGCGCACTCTGTGCGCCCCTACGGAAGAAAAAATCCTCTGCCGTTCCCCATTTTCGAAGCGGTCGCCGGTCTCTGGTCTGCGCCAGACTATCTTAGGAAAGGGGTGATTCACAAGAGGGTGGAAACCTTGGTGTCTACCCTCTTGTGCCCCTGCCGGGCAGGCAAGATTTCGTTCGCTTCGCAAGCGCTCAACCACCGTCTGGCAGAGACTAACAAACAATACTGATAACCGGAACTTTGAAAAAGCAAAAGAGGAAGGTAAAAACCTTCCTCTTTCGTTTACTTTTTCAGAAATTCCGGCAGACGGCGGCGCGCCTCCAGACGATAAATCCGGTAACCCTCCGCGGAGAACTTCTCCTCATACTCGGTCATGACATTGCCCTCAAAGTCCGAGTTATGCAGATCGAGCGAGATATTCTGAATCAGCCAGCCAAACTGGCAGATCTCCTGCAGACTCCACTCGAAAAAGCGCTGATTATCCGTCTTGAAGCACAGATCACCCTGCTGACGCAGGATTTCATCATATACTTCCAGGTACGCACGCCAGGTCAGCCGGCGCTTGCGCTGACGGTTGGGCGGCCATGGATCGGAGAAATTCAGGTAAATGCGGTCTACCTCACCGGGCGCGAATACCTCGCGCAGCTCGGCTGCGTCGAAGGATACGAACCGCAGATTGGGCAGCGGCTGCTGCTGGCAGCGCTCGGCTGCCATAATGAGCGCGCCTTCCTCGCGCTCGACCGCGATAAAGTTTACATCCGGGTGCTGCTCAGCCATGCCGATGGCAAAACGGCCCTTGCCGCAGCCGATCTCCAGATGGATCGGATTGTCGTTGCCGAACAGGGCGCGCCACTTGCCGCGTTTTTCCTTCGGCTCGAACGCCATAACGTCCGCACAGGCGGCAAATCGAACGTCCAAGTTTTTCTTTTTGCGCATTCTCATGCGTGATAAACCCCTTACATCAGTGTTATAGTACGGAAAACTGTCCTCAAACAGGACGAAAAAAGAGTAAGCTGCCGCAGAATACTTCGGTCTGCGGCACATCTTCTGCAATAATAGACATAATATTATACCACAGAGAGATAGCCGGGCACAACCGTTATCTCAGTTAAATTTACAGAAAGACCACAACTTTCACAAAAAATATGCAAATTTGTAGATAGTTCTTGGTTAAATGCTACATCTGTGCTATAATAACAACAGATCCACTGACAGAGGGAGAGAAGGATATGTTTAAGCGTTCCAGCGGCGTGCTTGCGCACGTCACTTCACTGCCTTCGCCGCACGGCGTGGGCACCATGGGCAAGACCGCCCGTGATTTTGTAGATTTTCTGGCGGCGGCGCACCAGACCTACTGGCAGGTGCTTCCGCTCGGTCATACCGGCTTTGGCGATTCGCCGTACCAGTGCTTTTCGGCAGCGGCAGGCAATCCGTATCTGATCGACATGGATCTGCTCGTTGAGGACGGTCTGCTCACCGCGGATGAGGTTCGTCAGGGCGACTTCAACGCTTCGGCGGATACCGCGGATTTCGAGCAGCTGGCCGATACCCGCTGGCCGCTGTTCCGCAAGGCATACAGCCGCGTGACACCGGAAATGCGTGAGAAAATTGCCGTCTTCACTGAAAAGAACAGTGAATGGCTGCCGGATTACGCGCTGTTTATGGCGCTCAAGGAGGAGAAATACCATCACATGCCGGTCTACATGTGGCCGGACAAGGATGTGCGCGACCGCAAGCCTGCAGCACTCGAAAAAGTGACCGCAGAGCTGCGTGACGAGGTGGATTTCCGGATTTTTCTGCAGTATATCTTCTTCAAGCAGTGGACGGCACTGCGCGAGTATGCCAACGAAAAGGGCATTCAGATCATCGGTGACATCCCGATTTACGTTTCCGCCGACTCGTCCGATGTATGGACGCACCCGAAGCTGTTCAAGTTGAAGCCCGACCGCAGTCCCAAGCTGGTAGCAGGCGTACCGCCCGATTACTATTCTGCAACCGGTCAGCTGTGGGGCAACCCCGTGTACAACTGGACGGCGCACAAGGCGGAAAACTACGCGTGGTGGATCTGGCGCATGAAGAGCAACATGGCGCTGTTCGACGTGGTGCGTCTCGACCATTTCCGCGGTTTTGCCGCTTACTGGGAGGTCGGCGCGGACGAGGAGACCGCCATCAACGGAAAGTGGCGCAAGGGTCCGGGCATGGAACTGTTTAACGCCATCGAGAAGGCACTCGGTCCGGTGCCGCTCATCGCGGAGGACCTCGGCGTGCAGACCGATGAGGTCAAGAAGCTGCTCGAAGAAAGCGGTTTCCCGGGCATGCGCGTGCTGATTTTCGGCTTTACGCCGGATTACGACAACGAGCATCTGCCGCACAACTATAAGCCGAACAGCATCGTCTACACCTCGACCCATGACTCGCAGACCGTGTGCGAGCAGATCATGGACATCTGCTCCGAGCCGGAAAAGCAGTTTGCATACCGCTATCTGCGTACCTCGCACGCCGAGGCCATGGGCTGGAGTGCCATCAAGTGCGTATGGGCGTCCTCGGCGAACATCGCTATGACGACCCTGCAGGATCTGCTCTCGCTCGGTGCGGATTCCCGCATGAATACGCCTGCCACTATCGGCGGCAAAAACTGGCGCTGGCGCGTGCGCGCGGAAGCGCTCAACCCGACGGTTTCGTCCATGCTCGGTGAAATTACCAAGACGTATATGCGCGGGTAAGAAAATGTGCTATAATGATACCGCATCACGGGATTCTGTGGTGCGGTATTCTATTTTCACGGACAAGAAAAGGACGAATATGTATGAAAATGACAACTGCCATTTTTGATTTAGACGGTACGCTGCTCAACTCGCTCGGTGATCTGTGCGACAGCGTAACCTATGCCGTGGAGAAGCACGGCTTTCCGCCGGTGAGCATGGAGCAGACGCGCATCCGCATCGGCAACGGCGTACGCAAGCTAGTCGAGCGCAGCATTCCCGAGGAGAGCCGCACGGACGAGATGATCGACACCTGTCTGGCGGATTTCCGCGCGTTCTACGGCGAGCACATGATGAACCGCACGCATCCGTATGAGGGCATTGTTTCGGTGCTCGAAACGCTCAAGGAGAACGGCGTGACGGTCGGTGTGCTGTCGAACAAGTACGATTCCGCCGCGAAAGCGCTGATTGAGCACTATTTCGGCGATCTGGTGTGCATTACCTATGGCGAACGCCCGAATATCCCGCGCAAGCCGGATCCGACAAGCGTGCTGCAGCTGCTGGACGAGCTGGGCGGCGACAAGGAAACGACCCTCTACATCGGCGACAGCGCGACCGATATGCAGACCGCAGTAAACGCAGGACTGACCGCCATCGGTGTTGCCTGGGGATTTCGCTCGACGGAGGAGCTGCGTGCATCCGGTGCGGACGCGCTTGCGTATGAGCCGAGCGATCTGCTGCCGCTGTTCGAGTACGGCGTGCCCGATGTGAGCAAGGTGGAGAAGGCTCTGACCGGTTACGGCTTTGGTTTCCGCTACTTTGAAACGAAAGATGAGGCAGTTTCCTACTTGAGAGACACCTGTGCAGGCAAATCCGTGTCGATGGGCGGCTCAATGACGATGAAGCAGCTTGGTTTTCCGGAGAACTTTGCGGACAGCACGGACGTGCACTGGCATTGGATCGACAAGGGCGTGTACTGCCAGACGCCGGACGTTTACCTGTCTTCAGCGAACGGACTGAGCGAGACTGGCGAGATCGTCAACATCGACGGCAAGTGCAACCGCGTGGCGGCCACGCTGTTCGGACCGAAGCGCTGCATTTTCGTGTGCGGCGTGAACAAGCTGCGTCCCGACCTGCAGAGCGCCATCGAGCGGGCAAGAAATATTGCCGCTCCGCTCAATGCCAAGCGGCTGAATAAAAAAACACCGTGTGCGGTTGACGGCAGGTGTCACAACTGCGAAAGTCCGGAGCGCATCTGCCGCGCCATGGTCATTCATATGGGCGTGCCGAGCGGATTTGAAAGCTGTGAGGTCGTGCTCATCGGCGAAAAACTGGGATATTAAGGCAATACCGCATAATTGAACAAGAGTGATTTGCGA